>JAITHM010000012.1 GCA_031279965.1 Spirochaetaceae bacterium | reverse complement strand
ATAAATTATGCCGAAGGTTGACAATGCCATTATACTTGCTGCAGGCACCGGATCGCGGTTTGTTCCGCTTACCCTAGAAAAACCAAAAGGGCTTGTCCGTGTTCACGGCATTCCCATGATTGAACGGCAGATAGAGCAGCTTAAAGAATGCGGCATATCTGAAATTATAATCGTTACCGGATTTCTTAAAGAAAAATTTGACTACCTTGCCGCAAAATACCATGTAACATTTGTGCATAATCCTGCGTATGCACGGCGCAACAATCTTTCCAGTCTTTACTATGCACGTGATTATCTAAAAAACAGTTATATTCTTTCGTCTGACAACTGGATGAGCGAAAATATTTTTCATGAATACGAAGAACGAAGCTGGTATAGCTGCGTATATAACACAGGCGTTACCAAAGAATGGTGCGTAACTGTTGATGCTGAAGACCGTCTGCAAAGTGTTGTTGTGGGCGGACACGATTCATGGGTAATGTATGGCCCGGTGTTTTTTACAGAAGATTTTTCACGTGCGTTTTCCCCTAAAATAGCGGAGTATTACTGCAAAAACGGAACAGAAAATTATATGTGGGAAAATGTCTTTATTGATGAAATAAAAAACCCGCTTTTTACCCTCTATATAAACAGACAAAACGCCCAAACAGTTTTTGAATTTGAAAGTGTTGATGAATTGCGCACATTTGACAGTTCATGGAATGGTGCAGCGGAAAGCAGGCATCTTGCACTCTTGTGTGATCTTTTTTCTGTTCATGATTATGAAATTACAGCACTGCATCGTGTTAAAGAAGGTATGACCAACAGATCATTTTCATTTTGTGTACATAACACACCATATATATTTCGTGTTCCCGGCGAAGGATCCAATACGCTTATCAACAGAGTGCAGGAAAAGTCTTGTTATGATGCTGTGCAACAGCTCGGCATTATGGACAAGATAGTTTATTTTGATACTGTGCGCGGCGAAAAAATTTCGTTCTATTACGAAGATGCGCATAATACCTGTGCAGACAATCCGCAGGATGTTCAAGATTCATGTGCACTGTTACGGACGCTGCACCATTCAGGAATATGCGTCGCTCATACTTTTGATATTGGTGCGGAGATTGCGCGTTATATTTCATTGTGCATTGAACGAAATGTTATAAACAGCGTTCAGTACATCAGCATGAATGAACGGCTTAAACCGCTTGTTACAACACTGCAGCAAATGAACATCAACAATGCACTCTGCCATATTGACTGCAACCCCGATAATTTTATCCGGCTTAAAGACGGCACACTGCGGCTCATCGACTGGGAATACGCCGGCATGTGCGATCCGCTTATTGACTGCGCAATGTATGCAATTTATTCAGCGTATGACGAAGCTGCAGCGCTTTCGTTTTTAAACGTCTATCTGCAGCGCGACGCTTGCGCCGCAGAAAAGATGCGCCTTTTTGGATGCATGTGTTTGGGCGGATTTTTATGGGCGCTTTGGACAGAATATAAAAAATCTTTTGGCATCGAGTTTGGCAATTACGGCAGCAGGATGTACCGCTACACAAATACAATCATTGAAGATTTTGAACATAACAAAGGAGTCTTTGCATGAACAGCACCGGACATACACTTGTTTTGGCTCGTATAGAATCGCTTGTTTCTACAGTTAATGCATTGATAACACAGAAGTTCGGTTTTTTTTATATTCTTACCGGCATATTTGTTTTTGCCGCAGCGCTTGTCATTGCGTTTTCCAAATACGGCGCTATCCGGCTTGGAACCGCTGCAAAGCCAAAGTACAGCAGCCTTAAATGGGGTGCGATGATATTTACCTCGACAATGGCGGCGGACATACTCTACTGGTCTTTAATTGAATGGATCTACTATTACGGCGCAAACCCGTTTGGCGCCGCCGCTCTTTCTCCGTCCGAAAAACTGCGCCTTGCCGCCGCCTATCCGCTGTTTCACTGGGGGCCGGTTCCCTGGTCGTTTTATATACTGCCTGCCGCTGCCTATGCATATATGTTCTTTGTAAAAGGACGGCGGCGGCAATCCCTTTCCGAAGCATGCCGCCCCGTGCTTGGGAAAGCCGTTGACCGTTTCTGGGGCAAGTTAATCGACGGCTTTGCGATAGCAGGACTTATTGGCGGTACTGCAACAACATTTACCCTTGCAACGCCGCTTATAAGCGCCGCACTCAGCAAAATTACCGGAGCTGTGCCGGGGAAAGAACTCACCGTCATCATATTACTTTGTACCGGCGCGGTTTTTACCGGCGCCGTCCTTGCCGGCATGCGTGCAATAGCAAAACTTGCCCTTGTCTGCATAACGCTCTTTTCGCTGCTTGCTGTGTATGTTTTGGCGGCAGGCCCTACGGTTTTTATCATTGAATCTGGCATTTCCGGCATAGGATACATGCTGCAAAACCTAATAACCATGGCAAGCTGGACAGACCCGCTGCGCACAAGCGGCGATGGCGCTTTGGGTTTTCCGCAATCGTGGACGATTTTTTATTGGGCGTATTGGATTGCATGGTTTGTCGCAACGCCGTTTTTTATTGCAAAGATAAGTGAAGGCCGGACGATACGCCAGATGATTTTAGGGGCGTTTGCCTTTGGCATCACGGGCACGTATTGTTCGTTTATTATATTCGGTAATTTTGGTTTGTATCAGGAAGTGTCGGGGGCAATCGATGTGACGGGTCTTATGGCGGCGGGAGTCAGTGCGGAAGAAATCATTATAACAATTCTGGCGCGTCTGCCGCTGGGAAACGCCGTGCTGTTTCTTTTGGCAATTACAATGATTGCCTTTTATGCCAGCACCTTTGATGCCATTACTCTGGTTGTTTCGCAATTCAGAAAACCTGATGGTCTGAGCGGAGACGGCGGCTCCCGCCGCAAGCGGATATTTTGGGCAGCTATTTTTATTATACTCCCCATCGTGCTTATATGGGCAGAAAGTACACTTGCTGTTTTAAAAGCGCTTTCGATTCTTGCAGCACTCCCTCTTGCCGTCATCATGCTGATTATTATAATTGGATTTATAAAAGAGCTGCGACATCAGCATAAAATGTAGTTGGGAAAGGAGGGCAAGAGCGTTACGCGCCGCCGTGCTTGTTATTCATCCTTATACAAAGCATCGCAAAGCCTGATGATAAATCTTCTTTTTGCACGGTAACATGGTCGGGGACAGCAAGTTTTATGCCGGTAAAATTCCATATCCCTTCTATTCCGCTGCGAACCAGTATGTCCGCCGCATCCAGCGCCTGGCTTGACGGTACTGTTAAAATCGCAATTTTGATGCCAAGACGGAGGATTTCCCGCTCCATAGTCCGCCCGTCCATGATCTTTATGCCATGCACAACAGTCCCAATTTTTTGCTGATCAGTGTCAAAAGCGGCGCTTATGTTAAGGCCGCTCATCGCAAATTCCCGGTGTCCAAGCAGCGCGGAACCAAGATTGCCAACTCCAATAAGAACCGCGTTTCGCAGGGTATCCCAACCGAGAAAATGTTCAATGGCGGCAATTAAAGATTCCACCGGATACCCTTTCTGCGGTTTGCCAAAGATGCCGGTGATGGCCAGATCTTTTCGAACCTGAACCGGCTCCATATTGAGTCCTTCGGCAATAAAGCTGCTGGAAATGTAACGTTCCCCGTCTTCTTTTAGTGCCCGTATAATGTTAAGGTAGCCCGGCAACCGGCGAACCGAGGGTGCCGCCGGGATTTTTTCTCGTGCCATGCGCCTTTATTATCATTTTGCCGTATCAGGAAGTCAAGTGTCCTGGGGAAAAGGCCGGGCGGCAATTGAACAGCGGGGCAAGGTCATATATCATACGTGCATGAAGTATTCAGCCTTTTTCATTCCGACATTGCGTGAAGCGCCCGGTGACGCGCTTATTGCAAGCCATATCCTTATGCTCCGCGCCGGACTTATCCGCAAGCTTGCCAACGGCCTTTTTGCATGGCTGCCGCTGGGATTACGCATATTCCGTAAACTAGAGGCGATAATCCGCGAAGAAATGAACGCGATTGGCTCGCTTGAAATTAAGCCATCCGTAGTTGTGCCCGGTGATCTTTGGAAGGAAACAGGCCGGTGGGATTCGATGGGCGAGGCGCTTTTACGGGTTAAAAACCGGCAAAACGCTGATTTTGTCGTGTCGCCAACGGCAGAGGAAGCATTTTCAAGTCTTGTGCGCGATGAACTTTCCAGTTATAAGCACCTTCCGTTAAGTTTATACCAAATAAATACCAAATACCGTGACGAAATCCGCCCGCGTTACGGTGTAATGCGTGCGCGTGAGTTTACCATGAAGGATGCCTATTCATTCCATGCAAGTGATTCCAGCCTTGATGATGCCTATCAGGCTATGGGGCAGGCCTACCGGCGCATTTTTAAACGTGCCGGCCTGACTGTTATTCCCGTCCGGGCGGATTCCGGGGCAATGGGCGGGTCAGCTTCGGAAGAATTTATGGTAGAAAGCGCGATAGGTGATAATACGCTGCTCTTGTGCCCATCATGCGGATATGCGGCAAATGTCGAAAAAGCATCTTGCAAGCCGGATTATGTAAGCAGAACGCTTGATGAAGCGCGGCGGGCGGCGGCGGACTTGCCTCTGCCTGCAATTGTTGATACTCCTGGTGTTAAAACGATAACAGACTTATATGCGTTTTTTGACAAAGACGAAAAACCTGTTTTTATCAAAACACTGATCTACCAGGTGATAAGCCCTGGTATTGATCTGCCGGGAACTGATAGCGGCGCTCAGAATACGTTTGTGGCCGTTTGCATACGGGGCGATCTTGATGTAAATGAAGTTAAACTTGCCGCGCTGCTTAAAGCGGGTGAAGTTATTCTTGCGCAAGAACATGATGTTACGCGGATTACCGGCGCGCCGGTTGGTTTTGCTGGGCCGGTAGGACTGACGGCCGCACCGGTTATTGCCGACGAGACGGTTACTGCGTTAAACGCGGCGATAACAGGGGCAAACGCTCAGGATAAACATTACCGGAATGTGGCATACGGGCGTGATTTTAGCGCCCATATTGTTGCCGATCTGCGCGTTGTTAAAGCAGGAGACCGCTGCTGTCAGTGCGGTGCGGAACTTTACGAAAAAAAAGGAAATGAGCTGGGGCATATCTTCAAATTGGGAACGAAATATACGGCGGCGATGAACGTTCGCTATCTGGACGAAGCCGGTACGGCACAGACGCCGCTTATGGGCTGTTACGGCATAGGGCTTGACCGTACGATTGCCGCGGTTATTGAGGAACATCACGATGAAGCGGGCATTATCTGGCCTGCGACGCTGGCTCCGTTTCATGTGGTCATCATTCCCATTCAGTATAAGGGGGCCGTGCAAGCGCAGGCCGACGAACTGTACCGTGAACTTGAACGGCGTGGCATCGAGGTATTGCTGGACGACCGCGCCGAACGCCCTGGAGTGCGTTTTAACGATGCCGACCTTATAGGCATTCCGTATCGTGTGGTAATAGGCGACAAAAATCTTGCGCTGGATGCGCCCATGCTGGAAATTAAAAAACGCAGCGAAGACAGCGCACGGCTTATCGGCGTGGGGGAAGCGGCGGAGTATCTTGAATCCGGCATACGCGCAGACAGTGCGGCGCTTAACGGCTGTGCCTAACTCTGAATGGGGCGCAGGGGATAGCAGATGAGGCAGATAAGCGCTGTCAGCGTAATTGTAATCGCGCTGGGCATAGCGCTGGGTATGCTGGTGCTGGGAACGGCGCTGGGAAGTTCTGTAATAAATCTGCGTACGGTGTGTGCCGTTCTTTCCGCAAAGCTCTTTCATGCTGATTCTCCAGGCATCGACCCAAAAATAGCGACTATTGTATGGGAACTGCGTTTGCCGCGGGTGCTCCTTGCGTTTTGCTCAGGCGGCGCACTTGCTTTAAGCGGCGCGGTTGTTCAGTCTGTTTTAAAGAATCAGCTTGCGTCGCCCTATATTCTGGGTGTTTCGTCCGGCGCGTCGCTTGGTGCGGGACTGGTGATACTTTCAGGTTTTGCGCTGCCTTTTGCCGGCAGATTTACGCTGCCCCTTGCCGGCTTTATTTTTGCGCTGATAACTGTTTTTTTTGTGGTGGCGCTTGCCTCAAAGCTCGATAAAGCGATGTCAAATACGACTGTCGTTCTTTTTGGCATGGTATTTTCGCTCTTTGTCAACGCGCTGCTTACGACGCTCAGCGCCCTTTACCGTGAAGAATTGCGCAATCTGCTTATCTGGCAGATGGGAAGTTTTGCGATGCGCGGCTGGCCGTATCTTACGCTGCTCATGCCGTTTACCATAATTGGCGTTGTGGGCGTACTTCGCTGGACACGGGAAATGGATATTCTTACTTTTGGAGATGATCATGCGCTTTCTTGTGGTGTTGAAGCGCCCAAAGTGCGGCGGACGCTTTTGTTTTTTTCCACACTGCTTACCGGAAGCGCCGTTGCGCTCAGCGGCACGATTGGCTTTGTTGATTTGATTGCCCCGCATCTTTCGCGCCGGCTTACCTGTTCCGAGCACCGCTTTGTATTGCCAATGTCGTTCCTTACCGGCGGCAGCCTCTGTGTTGCGGCGGATCTTGCCGCCCGCACCGTCGCCGCCCCTTCCGAACTGCCTGTTGGCGCAGTTACCGCACTTATCGGCGCGCCATTTTTTGTCTGGGTGTATTTCCGTAAACCCCGTTCCACCGCGTAGCAGCCTGCCGGATTTCATATAAGGCGGTTGAATGTACGAAGGTGGTTGGGTATTATGGAGAAATTATGCGTATGCTGATAAGATCAATAGTGTCCCCCCAGAAAGAGGAAAACAAGCTTGAACTGCGGCTTTTTGGTGTATTAGCGGCGGTTTTTGTGCTGATGACGGTGCTTAAACCGGCACTTTTTCCTACAGCGGGTAATTTCTCATCAATGATGACTCAATTTCCGGAGTATGGCGTTATGGCCATTGGAGTAAGCCTTGCGATGATTTCAGGCGGCATTGATCTTGCCGTGGTAGGGACGGCGAACCTTGCCGCTGTTACTGCCGCAAAATTTCTTGTTGCCGCTGTTCCCCGCGGCACACCCGCCGGGGAAGCGGTCTTGCCGGTACTTATTGCCCTGCTTATCGCGCTGGGGACGGGCCTTGCGGCGGGGGCTATTTCTGGAATGCTTATCACGTTGTTTAAGATTCCGCCCATACTGGCGACGCTGGGTGCCGGCCAGCTTTACGCAGGGGCGGCGATTGTAATAACTGCCGGACGGCCGATTTCCGGATTACCCGCCCTTTTTTCGAATATTGGCAATATGGAGATTGCCGGCTTGCTGCCGCTGCCTTTTTTATTGTACGTGGTTATCGCGGCGTTAACTCATTTTATGCTGCAAAAGACCTCTTTTGGAATAAAGCTTTTTCTTGTGGGAACGAACGCCAAAGCAGCGCTTTTTGCCGGACTTGAAAACAAGCTTATCATCTTAAAGACCTATATGCTTTCAGGCATACTGTCCGCGATTGCAGGGCTTATCATGATGGCGCGGACAAATTCAGCCAAAGCTGATTACGGCGTATCGTATACGCTTCAGTGCGTTCTTATAGCGGTGCTTGGCGGAGTAGATTCCAACGGGGGGCGCGGTTCAATACTTGGCGTTACCTTTGCCGTACTGATTTTACAATTCCTCTCGTCGGGTTTGAATATGTTTGATAACCTTTCGAATTTTTACCGGGATGTTATCTGGGGTGCGGTGCTTATTGCCGCGCTCATCGTTAATTGGATGCTTGCCCGCCAAAAAAGGTAAGCATGAGCATTGCAGACTGCCGGTTGAAAAAATTCACCACACGATGGCGCGGTTTTAGAAATTGTGGTTTTGGGCGCATTAGAGGCTTCTGGCGCTGTTCACTGGTTTCGTTTGCGCTGATTGCGCTGCCGCTTTCTGCCCAGCAGGGTGCGGCCATTGGCGCCGACATCAATGCGTTGAACGCGACAGAATCGTTCCGCATCGGGCTTGAAGCATACAACCGCTATGCGTTTAACGAAGCAATTCTTTCGCTGGAACAGGCGCTTTCCTGGCGGCCTGGCGAGGGTTTAATTCTCGATTGGCTTGGCAAAGCGTACTATAGATCTGGGCTTGAAGAAACTGCGCTTCGTCAATGGCAGGCGGCTTCGCGCGCTTATCCTCCCGCATCGCCGGAATCGGTGATTATCAACAGCAGGATTGAGTTTGTCCGTAACCGGCGGGGGATTTTCCCCACGATGAATGATGCGGCGCGTTATGTGGAAACAGGAATTTTTCCTGGAAAATATGATAATACGCTGGTATTCAAACAGCCAACTTCAGTTTTGTCCTGTGATAATGGTTCGGTGTGGGCAGTTGCTTATGGCAGTAACGAGCTTGTCCGGCTTGATGTAAACGGCTTGGTTCGTGTGCGCCGCCGGGGGCCGCAGGCGGGTTTTGACCGGCCCTACGATATTATCCGCGGGCTTGACGGCCGGTTGTATGTTTCGGAATTTCGCGGCGGCAGAATCAGTGTGTTGTCAGAGACTGGAGATTGGCTTGCCTATATCGGCTCGAAAGGGTTTGGCCCGGGGGATCTTTCCGGCCCGGCGGCGCTGGCCTGTGACGCGCAGGGGTATATTTATGTGGTTGAATTTGGCAACCGGCGTATTTCGAAATTCGATCCTGACGGGGGGTTCATCCATAGTTTTGGACTGAAAGATGCGTTTTTTCCTGGTTTTCTTTCACCAACCGGCATTACCATCAAAGATGATATTATTTATGCGGCAGACAGCATCGCAAAAAAAATCTACATGTTTGATAATGACGGAATATTTTTGGGAACGGCCATTGAGCGGGGATTATCCGCGCCGGAGAGTTTGAAAATTTTTAGTGACGGCAGTCTGCTTATTGCCGATACGAACCGGCTGCTTGTTGCCAGCCCTGATTCCGGCATTGTCCGTGAATTGACCGCGCCGGGAAATTCGCGGATTCGCTATACCGGTGCAGATATTGATAAGAACGGCGCGATACTTGCGGCGAATTTTAATGAGAATGAAATTGCGGTACTTGCCACTGCCGGTGATGTAGCTTCCGGTTTGTTTGTTCAGATTGAACGCATTGTTAATGATAATTTCCCTGTCGTGGGTATTGAAGTTTCTGTGCAGGATGCCCGCCGGCAGCCTGTTGTGGGGCTTGATCCCCGGAATTTTTTCCTGAGTGAGCGCGGCTATCCGGTTGATGCCCAGCAGTTATTGGGCGTGGGCGATGCTGTAACCGAAACGGACATTACGATACTCATCGAGCGGTCTGTTGAAGCCGCCGCGCTGCGGGATGATTTTGCCGTTGCCCTAAACGACATTAGCGCCGCGCTTACCGGATCTGGCGGACATATTGCGTCAATTATTTCGGCAGGGACGCAGCCGGTACGAGAGCGTTATGAGGCGGCGCTGCCTTCGACACGGGATGCGGCGGCACGAGCCGGCCAGGCGGATCCTGCCTGGCGTTTTGATTTGGGGTTGCGTCTTGCTGCGACAGATTTACTGCCCCGCGCAAAAAAACGGGCTGTTGTTTTTCTTGGTACGGGGATGTTGGGAGAATTAGCATTTGAAAGTTATGCTCTTTCCGAGCTGGCGGCATATCTTGCAAATAACAGCATTATCTTCTATTGCATATTGTCGCGGGGTGCGGAGCCTGATGATGCGCTCCAGTATCTTTGTGAACAAACAGGCGGAAAACTAATCCAACTGTATCAGAATGAAGGGGTTGGCCCGGCAATACGGAGTCTTGCGCGAGAATCTTCGGGAGTGTATACATTCTCGTTCCGTTCAGCGCTTCCTACCGATTTTGGGCGGGCATTCCTGCCAATTTCTGCCGAGGTACATCTGCTTGACCGTTCTGGCCGTGATGATTCAGGCTATTTCCCGCCCCTTGAATAGGCCCGTCAGGTTCAGGCAGAGCGCAGGGCGGCAGTAAAGGCGTGTTTATCGGGTGCGTTAAAGAATGACGAGCCGGTAATAAGAACGTCGGCGCCTGCCGCACGCACGAGCGGGGCAGTTTCGCGGGTTATGCCGCCATCCGCTGAAATACGAAACGGCAATGCGCGTTCTTTGCGGAGTTTGGCAAGAGCGGCAACTTTTTCAAGACATTCATTAATCAGAGTTTGTCCGCCAAAGCCGGGGTTTACCATCATTACCAGCACAAGATCAACAGACGCAAGCAGGACATCAAGTGCGTAAACCGGTGTTGAAGGCACAATGCTTATTCCTGCTTTGATATTGTGCCGTTTGATGCTTTGGACAATGCTGTGCGCATGGTGCGCGGATTCAAGATGAAAGGTAATGGCGTCGGCTCCTGCGTCTGCAAACGCGCCGATATGATTTTGCGGATTGTCAATCATCAGATGAACGTCAAAAAAAAGCGGTGTTTTGGGGCGCAGATCGGCAATCATTTTTGTGCCGAAGGTTATGTTTGGAACAAAACTTCCATCCATTACATCAAGATGAACCCATTCAGCACCCGATCCGGCAATCTGCATCAGCCCATCGTTCATATTTGAAAAATCCGCACTCAGTAGTGACGGTGCAATAATTGTTTCCATAATGTGATCCAGGGCCGAATCGAACGGCCGGCCTGCCGCTTAGGAGGCGGCCGCTCTATCCCCTGAGCTACTGGACCTTACACGTATTCTTGCACAGCACAGAGCGAAGGTCAAGAATAGCGCTCTCCTTTTCCGCATACCCTTTCCCGCAGGGGGCGCGTGGAAATTCGCGCGTACAAACCTAGTTGGTCGGGGACTTTGCAGACGCACGCTTTGGCGTGGCCGGAATTCTAGCCGCCAAAGGTTTTG
>JAITHM010000154.1 GCA_031279965.1 Spirochaetaceae bacterium | reverse complement strand
ACATTCGCCCGCTGGGCTACTTCCTGAATTTTATCCGTATGCGCCGGATATACCGACTGCGCAATATCAATGTCCGAAGGATTCGGAACTCTTTTTACTCCATCACCTGTCATTTTTTTTCTCCTATACAAATATATAAATGGTCGCTATTGTTGCGTTTATTTCTTTACGCGGATACCGGAATCAAGGACAATCTGCCCCACGTCAACGCTTCTGTTCAGCGCATAGAGGTGAATACCCTGAAGATCAGTGTTCATATAACGCCACAGTGATTTAACGGTGTATTCCATACCGGCTTTCTTAAAATCCGCCGCATAGCGTTTTACAAGTTCTTCACTCGCGCCGCGGGGCGGGGTGTATTTACCGATAACGACGGCCAGATCTGCGGGAATAGAACAGCCGTTGGAAACCGTCATGTTAATGATCGGGTCGCGTGCCAGAACAGGCATGAGTCCCATAACAAACGGCAGCGTAATACCGGCTTTGCGGCATTTTTTAACCCAGCGTTCGTAGGCGGGAATGTCGTGACAGAGCTGACACATAATGAACTCGGCACCGGCATCCTGTTTGGCGCGAATAAACGCGATGTCCGCTTCTGGATTAACGGCAAGAATATGAGTTTCTGGATCACCAGCAGCAGCAATACAAAGGTCAGGATAGTTTTCTTTAAGGAATTCTATCAAAAAGTTTGCGTTATTAAAGACGCCGCCTGTCGTCGTCATTAAGTCGCCGGTGGCGGGGTCTTTTGGAAAGTCACCGCGCATTGCAAGCACATTCTTAAGACCAAGTTTTTTGGTGTAATTGTCCATGTGCTGTTTAATAAGGTCTTTGGTACTGCCAATACAGGTAAAGTGCGTCATGCAGGTTACATCTTTTTTAACTATGTAATCACAAATTTCAACACTTTTTCCTACGTTAGTGCCACCTGCTCCATAAGTGCAGCTTATGAAATCAGGACTGAATTTAAAAAGTTCGTCCAGTTCTTTCTGCAATTTCGGAACGCCATCGTCCTCTTTCGGGGGAAAAACCTCGAATGAGAATGCCATCCTTTTTTTAAGAATGTCCGCGATTTTTTGTTGAGCCATACTACCCTCCACATTCGTCTGGCTGATGCCAGAACGCCCCGTTCCGCCGGGGTCTTTTTAATTTTTAATCTTTGACCGTAAGTGGCAACGCCTCTTAGGCACGGCTAAAGTATTCTTTAATTCTATGATGGTGCTATAAGTTTGTCAAGTAATTCTTTTATCTCAGTAATAATTCGCAATTTGGACACAGCCGCCGCTGTACGGCAAACCACGGCCTTCCGCCTCAATTTGTCCTTCGATCCTAAATTCTGCAATTTCTGCCAGCCTGTTTTCAGGACTTGACGCATCTGTCTTGACGATTTTTTTATAATCGGATAGACTAAGAATATGAACTTGAAAAAGCTTTTAACGAAAGATACTATTTGCCTTCACCTTAAAGGGACGAGCAAAGAGGATATTATCAATGAACTGTTGGATATTCTGCATTCAACAGGAAAAATTCGTGACCGTGAGGCCGCTTATGCTGCTGTCATGGATCGTGAAAAGAAGATGTCAACCGGCATGAAGCATGGTATTGCCATTCCCCACGGGAAAACCGCTTCGGTAGAAGATTTGGTAGCCTGCATCGGGATTTCGGATGCATCAGTTGATTTTGATTCACTTGATGGTGAGCCCTGCCGGATTTTTATCATGACGTTATCGACACTGGAAAAAACAGGGCCGCATCTGCAATTTCTTGCGGAAATCAGCCTGCTTTTTAAAAGCTCAGAAAAACGTGCGGAAATTCTCAAGGCAATGTCAGCAGAAGAAGTACTCAAGATACTTGCCGATTAACGGCGGTATTTTTGTATTTCGGCGGTATTAAAGACAGTGCCTCGCGCATCAATACCTACTACAAGCTTTAGTTTGTTTGCTATAAGTCTTTTCACCGATTCAGTACCAAGGTCGTTGTAGGCGACAATTTCACATGCGTTGATAGTACGTGCAATAAGCGCGGCAATGCCGCCGTAACTTAAAAAAAAGACACGCCGGTACGATTTACATAATTCTGCCGCATGGGCGCTGCGTTCACCTTTTCCTATTGTTCCGGCAATTCCTAATTGATACGTCATTTCTAAATATCTATCCATTCTTATTGAAGTTGTCGGCGCGATTGAGCCGATTATACGCCCAGGACGCGCGGGTGATGGCCCCGCATAGAAAATTATTTGATTTTTAAAGTCAAGTGGAAGTGCTTGCTGCGCCGCCAGCGCCGTGGCAAACCGTTCATGCGCCGCATCTCGTGCGGTGTAAATAATACCGGAAAGCTCCACCAAATCTCCTGCATTAAGCTGTTCGATCGCGGCGGTAGTGAGTGGTGTTGTAAGTCTTTGTTCAGCGCACATTATTTTGCTCCTGCAATTTCCCTACAAAAAGGAATCCGGTTAAACCTGCAATGATAACTACAAATACAGGGTTGATATTCAAAATAAGCGAAACGGTGCAACTTAGTGCGCATAAGATAAATGATGCTATAGTTAGCCGCCAGGAGGATGTCTTTGAAGGAAGTTGTTTAATCAATTTGAGGACTGTGTCAAAAACAAGGGCTGCGGCAGCAAGACGTATGCCGTTGAATGCGTATTTGACAGTCGGGATTTCTGAAAAATCCTGTAGCAGGAATGAGATTATCACAGCCAGCGTTGCCGAAGGCATTACAAAAGCAATCGTTGCGATAATGCCTCCAGCTATGCCTTTTCGTTTATAACCAATAAACGTACATATATTTACAGCGATAATGCCCGGAGTCACTTGTGCAATAGTATAGTAACGCATAACTTCTTCAAAAGTTACCCACATACGCTTTTCAATAAGTTCCCGTTCTAACACGGGAAGCATTGCGTACCCGCCGCCAAAAGTAACACACCCCATCTTTGCAAAGGTCAAAAATAGCCGTAATATTTCCTGCATCGATATATTATGACAGTTTCACTTACCGCAGGCAAGGATGATGATGGCAGAAGGCTTGACCGTGTGCTCAGAAAAGCGCTGCCAGACGTTCCTCTTTCAGCCCTCCATCGTCTTATGCGCAGGGGAGATATTCTTGTCAATGGTGGTACTTATGGTCATTCCTCTCCTGTACATGCCGGCGATCTAATCATCGTACACTATAAAAAAACGGCGGAGAGCACCGGCAATTTATGTAAACAGGAACAACGCCCCTTGCACAGAGTGGCAGATCAAAAAGCGTTTGAAGTGCTTTTTGAAAATGACGCGCTCCTTATAGTAAACAAGAATGCCGGTCTTGTTACCCACGGTGCAAACAGTCTTGAAACATTTGTAAATACCTATCTTGAATCAAAGCTTCCTCCATCATTATCATTTAAACCAGGGCCCCTTCATCGCCTTGATCGGGAAACAAGCGGTGTAATTGTATTTTCAAAAAGCATTGAAGGCGCACGTTATTTTTCTAAGGGGCTTCGTGAAGGTTTGTTTCGTAAAATCTACCTTACGAGAGTGTGCGGCATCATTCAGCATGAAGTTTTGTGGGAAGACCATCTTGAGCGGGATCATTTTCAAAAAAAAACTTTTGCAAGAGACCGTGCGAATGCTCAATCGCGCCGTGCAAAAACGTATGTTACACCGCTTGAAATTTCTCATGCAACAACACTTGTTAAAGTTGAGATCCAGACAGGAAGAACTCATCAGATTAGAGCATCTGCCGCCGCACATGGACATCCGCTTAAAGGGGATAAGAAATACGGCGGCGGCAGCGGTAAATTTTTTCTTCACGCATGGATGTTGGAATTCCCTGATGGTAATCAGCTTGATATTCCTTCTTGTATTACTGCGCCGCCGCCACCGTTCTTTAATATTCATGATTAAAAATGATGATGTAAAGATGCTTGTATTAGTATTTACTCTTTTATATATTGCATATAAAAGAGTAAGGAGAAGAGATGGCGCGTAATTTTACCGGTTTTTTGGCAGGAACAAGTCTTGTATGTGCAACATTGTTGTGGGGCGGCGGCTTCGTTGCTGTAAAAAATTCGCTTGATTTTGTACCGCCTATTTATATGATTGCTCTTCGTTTTTTGGCAGCATCAATTCTTTTAAGCATTATTTTTTTTAAACAGTTTAAATATATTACCTGGACAACGGTTTACCGGAGTTTTATTCTTTCAACATTTCTTTTTCTTGCCTATGTTTTTCAAACAGTAGGAATTCTTTCTACGACTGCGGGGAAAAACGCATTTCTTACAACAGTTTATGTTATACTTGTACCGTTTATTGCGTGGTTTTTTTCACGGCGAAATCCGGGGCTGCATGTGTTTTT
>JAITHM010000150.1 GCA_031279965.1 Spirochaetaceae bacterium | reverse complement strand
ATTTCGTACAGATCGGGAAAGACGAAGACTGTTTGCAGGAGCGAGTCACGGCGGGCAAGCCGCCCCGCCTCGCCGCCGGCATATCGCGCGGGGGAGGAGCAGCGCAAAAGCTCGCGTCCGGCCTCACGCAAAATGTCAACATAACGCGGCATTGGGCAATTAAACCATGAATCAACTCAAAAAACAACTGATGATATGGTGGCTTGCGTTTTTTTTGTGGTTATGATATGGTGAGAAAGAAGTGCTACTTCAATGCCGCTGTAGCTCAGTCGGTAGAGCAAAGGACTGAAAATCCTTGTGTCGAGAGTTCGATTCTCTCTGGCGGCATTTTTTACATATTAAGCCCTGTACGGATAACATCAATCATACGGTCAAGCTGCCCTGTGCTCAGCCCCGGGTAAACTCCCACCCAAAATGAACTGTTCATGATGCGGTCGGTATTTTCGAGCGATCCTGCACTACGATAGCCAGTTTCAGTACGCCGCAACTGATCAAAACATGGATGGCGGACAAGATTGCCGGCAAAAAGCATTCGCGTTTGAATATTTTTGCTTTCAATAAAACGGACAAGCTTATTCCGGTTCACCGCCTGGGTGCAGGTAACAAGAAAGCCAAACCAACTGGGCGTGGAATTCGGCGCAGCTTCTGGCAGCAGGAGTGCGCCGCTCACATCAGCAAGCCCATCCCGCAGCCGCTTCCAGTTTTCACGCCGTTTTGCGACAAATACCGGCAGCTTATCAAGCTGTGCACAGCCAATAGCCGCCTGCATATCCGTTGCCTTAAGATTATAGCCAAAATGACTATACACATATTTGTGGTCATACCCTTCAGGAAGTTCGCCGTACTGCGCATCAAAACGACGGCCGCACAGATTATCTTTTCCCGGCGGGCACAGACAGTCGCGCCCCCAATCCCGCAGCGACCGAATGATTTTGTTGAGCAGCGGCTGTGCTGTATAAACGGCGCCCCCTTCCCCCATTGTCAGGTGATGCGGCGGATAAAAGCTTGATGTTCCAATATCCCCAAACGTTCCTGTGTACTGTTCGCGGCCATTAAGCGTGTACATTGAACCAAGCGCATCACAGTTGTCCTCAATGAGCCAGAGTTTGTGCGCATTGCAAAACGCTTTTACCGAAGCAAGATCAAAAGGATTACCCAGCGTATGGGCAATCATTAGGGCTTTTGTCCGCGGCGAAAGTGCCTGTTCAAGCTGTCCAACATCAATATTATACTGTGGAATGGTTACATCAACAAAAACAGGAACTGCCCCGTATTGCAAAATCGGCGTTACCGTCGTTGGGAACCCGGCCGCCACAGTTATTACTTCATCCCCCCTCATAATTGCACGTTCACCTAACAGCGGCGACGTGAGCGTCATAAACGCAAGCAGATTTGCCGACGAACCTGAGTTTACAAGCGCACAGTAGGGGACTCCAAGAAATGTCGCAAGTTTTTGTTCAAACATATCCGTCCAGCGGCCGGATGTAAGCCAGAACTCAAGAGCACTTTCCCCAAGATTCATCATTTCATGCTCGTCAAAAACTCGCGCCGCATACGGAATACGGCCGTTGTCTGCCGGACTTTGCTGCATAAACGTCTGATAATACGCTTTTATCTGCTGGAGAATCTGCCGGCGCGCTTCTTGTTCTGTCATCGATTCAAACATCGGTTCCCTCAAAATATGTGTTAATTTGCTGTTCAAGACAGTCGTGGGCAGGCAGAGGACTTTTCGCAAACTCAACTGTTTTTTCAACAGCCTGCTGAATATTCCAACGCGGTTTCCAGTTTAGTTCGGCTTTTGCCTTTGAGCAATCAAGTTTAAGAAACCGCGCTTCGTGCGGGCCATCATCAGCCTGAATTATCCAGGCAGCCCTTTCCCCCCAGGCGGTGCAGAAAAGTGCGGCAAGATGACCAGTATCAACACAACTTTCTTCGTTTGGGCCAAAATTCCATGCGCCGGCAAGCACCGGATTCTCATATTGCCGCGCCGCCAGAAGAAGGTATCCGGAAATACACTCCAGCACATGCTGATACGGACGGATTGACGCAGGATTTCGCACAACAATAGGCTGTCCCATCCGCACCGCACGAATACAATCCGGTATGATGCGGTCGTGTGCATAATCGCCGCCGCCAATAACATTTCCAGAACGCGCAGTGGAAATAGCCGGCGAGTTATCGCTGCCAAAAAATGCCGCACGGTAGCTTGAAGTTACCAGCTCTGCGCAGGATTTACTGTTTGAATATGGATCGAATCCGTTGAGCGGCTCATTTTCACGGTATCCCCAATGCCACTCGTTGTTTTCGTAGACTTTATCGGTGGTTATATTGATGAACGACCGTATTGACGGTGTTTGCCGGACAGCTTCGAGAACGTGCACTGTTCCCATCACATTGGTTTCGTAGGTCAAAACCGGCTCGTGATACGAACGGCGCACCAGAGGCTGTGCGGCAAGATGCAGCAAAATTTCAGGCTTTGCAGTTCGCACTGCCTGAACGAACTCCGCACCAGAACGCACATCGCCGGTAATCAGTTTAATTATCCGGCCTGCTGCGCTTTCTTGAAATAGAGATGGCTCCGCAGCTGCAAGCGCGTAGCCGGTTATCTGAGCGCCGGCAGCGTGCAGAACATGGCAAAGCCACGTTCCTTTAAAGCCCGTCGCGCCGGTAAGAAAAACTTTTTTACCACGATAAAATGAAAGAATATTCATACCAAACCAGCCCCGTTACGCCATAATGCCCACGGAGCTTGTCCCTGCGCCCACAACTGCGTCAGATCGTTTTTGTCTTTGAGGGTGTCCATTGCCCGCCAAAAACCGTAATGGCGGTATGCGTTTAACTGCCCGGTAACGGCGAGTTTTTCAAGTGGCTCGCGCTCAAGAACCGTAAACATATTCTCAAGATAGTTAAATAGTGCGCTTTCTACAACAAAAAAGCCGCCGTTCACCCACGCGCCGTCACCGGCAGGCTTTTCCGCAAAACTTTGTATCATCCCGTCTTCGTTAATGGAAAGAGCGCCAAACCTGCCGCTAGGCTTAACCGCCGTCATCGTTACAATCTTACCGGCTGCTTCATGAACACGCAGCAATTCGTGAATATTCACATCGCTTACGCCGTCGCCATAGGTAAGCATAAAGCGCTCTTCCCCAATAAAATCCTGCGCTTTAAGAAGCCTGCCGCCGGTCATTGTATCGGGCCCTGTATAAAGCATCGTGACTTTCCATGGTTCGCTGCGATGCTTATGCAGCTCAACGGTATTATGCACCATATCAACAGTAATATCTGAATAACGACTGTAATAATTGATAAAATAATCTTTGATGATGTGCGATTTATACCCGGTTAAAATAACAAACTCGGTAAAGCCCCAATGGGCATAGATCTTCATGATGTGCCACAGTATGGGATACCCGCCAATTTCAACCATTGGTTTGGGACGTAACTCAGTTTCTTCAGAAAGCCGTGTGCCAAGTCCTCCAGCTAGAATAACCACTTTCATACAGATCTCTACGCACTCAAAAAAAGCAGATGGTATACAAAGCAAAAAACCGGCGCAGCGAGCGAGATGGAGTCAATGCAATCAAGCACGCCGCCGCGACCAGGAATAAGAATACCGGAATCCTTAACTCCCGCGCTCCGCTTAAAAGCGGATTCTGCAAGATCCCCCAGCGTCGCCGCACAAGCGGTCGTTAATCCAAGAATAATGCCGGAATTTACCGCAGAAAATTTTACCGCGGTAAATACCTCTGGCCACACCACTGATGCACCGACACCCGCCGCCATTGCACCGGCAAAACCACCGGCAAAACCTGCAATGCTTTTGTTGGGGCTTGCCACGATAATCCCTTTATTGCCCCGGCCAAATAACATCCCCAAAAACCATGCTGCAATATCATTGGCAAAAACAGTACCCAGGAACACGCCAATAAGCACTGTAGCAAACGGCAATTTCGAAATCAGTATAGCACAGGCCAGAAAAGCACCCGGATAGAGTATAACGGCAAAATTCCCTGCAAGCCGCAGAGCGGCCCGTTCAAGCCGCGTTGCACCGGTCAGCGCGCAGGAAATAAGGCTGTACCCCCCACAAAAAAACACGGCAATCAGCACACCATAAAGCGGCCAGTCAAAACTAACATGAAGCGTCAACATCAATGCCGGAAGCATCCCAAAAACAAATGCTTCAGCATTATTAATATCGATTTCTTTTTTTCTTAAAATACCTGCAAATTCAAACGCGCTTAGTGTGGCAAAAATGATGATAACGCAATTAAACGCAAGATGATTTTTCTGTGGCAAAAGAAAAATCACGGCAAAAAGTGCAGGCAGCGCGACAAGGGCGGTTCCCATTCGTTGAATTATATTGGATAGTGTTGATTTTTTCATGTCGATACCGCACCAAATTTGCGCTGCCTTCCTGAGTATGAAGCAATCGCCTTATTAAAATGTTCTTCTGTCCAATCAGGCCAGAGCGTACTGGAAATATAATATTCGGCGTATGCGCCTTCCCACAAAAGAAAATTACTCGTTCTAAATTCGCCTGCAGTGCGAATAATCAAATCAGGATCAGGAATATCAGGGTTATCAAGATGCGCGTGAATAAGATTTTCATCCACCATCGCCGTCTTGTCTTCGGCAATAATACGCCGTAACGACCGCACAATTTCGTCCCGGCCGCCGTAATTCAGCGCAAGTATCACCTGCATTCCGGCATGATCCTTTGTCTCGTCACAGACATTCTGGATCTCGGCGGCAATTTCCGCGGGAAGTCCCGCCTTATCACCGGCATGCCGCAGCCGCAAATGATCCTTCCGGTAGTACTCAAGCTCGGCTATCAGATAACGCTTTACAAGACCCAGGATAAAATTCACTTCTGTTCTCGTCCGTTTCCAGTTCTCTGTTGAAAATACATACAGCGTTAAATACTGCAAACCACTGCGCACCGCCGCCCCAACAATCTTTCGCGCCGTTTTAAGGCCTTCAAGATGCCCGTCAGTCCGGGGCCGCCCGCGGGCTTCTGCCCACCTGCCATTGCCATCCATAATAATGCCAACATGGGCAGGTACTTCATTCATTGTTCAGTAATCTCTTTTTCTTTTTCATCTAGTACTTTTTGCACCTGCTCTATATACGAATCGGTCTTTTTTTGTAAATCGGCGGCGCCTTTACTTTCATCATCTTCCGTTATAATGCCCTCTTTAAGGAGTTTTTTAAGCTCGTCATTGCCATCCCGCCGGATATTTCTGATGGCAACGCGGCTCTGTTCAGCCTGCGCTTTTGCCTGTTTTACCAGTTCTTTGCGCCGCTCTCCGGTAAGCGGAGGAATTGAAATGCGAATGACTTTGCCGTCGTTGGATGGGTTTAATGATAATTCTGATGCGCGAATGGCCTTTTCAATTTCGCCAATCTGCGACTTGTCCCAGGGCTGAATTACGATAAGCCGCGCTTCGGGCACTGATATATTTGCCACCTGGTTTAATGGCGTTGGAGATCCATAAGCGTTTACCTTTATTTTGTCAAACAAGCTCGCCTGCGCCCGCCCTGTCCGTAGTCCGGCAAAGCTGTCTTTTAAACTGCCAAGCGATTTTTTCATCCGTTCTTCGGATGCCGCAATGACGTCTGCACTCATACTGCCACCTCGCCTTAGTATGACCATTTCTTCTTAACCGAGTCAAGCCGGCACAATGCCCCCCTCAGGCGCGGGCACATTGCCTTACGTTGCAGGTGGGTTGCAGGGCAAGGCAGGATCTCTTATACTTGATGTAAATTTACTATACATGGGGGAGCGGCATGAAACGGTTCGTTTTTGTCCTTTTGACGGCGGTGTGCATGATAGCACCGATAGTTTCTCAGACTGAAGATGATTTTCAGGTTTTACAAAAACCTGACGGTACGGTTACGATTACAGGGTATTCGGGTGCGCTTGCCGCGATTACTATTCCGGCAACTATTCATAATCAACCGGTTAATGAGATTGGCAGCAATTCCTTTGCGGGAAGCACGACGCTTCGCAGTGTAACGCTGCCTGCTTCGATAACCGTCATTGGGAACTCGGCCTTCGCCGGCTGTTCGAATCTGGCCAACGTCCGTTTCGGACAAGCCGTGGTGAGTATTGGCGACCGCGCTTTTTGGAACTGCGCCCTTCCAGCAGTTGATTTGCCGGCAAGCCTTCTTGTCATTGGAAACTCGGCCTTTGCTGGAAACAGGTTTACCTCAGTTACTATTCCCGACTCGGTTACCCGCATTGGCGTTGATGCTTTTTCAGCGAATCCTTCGCTCGGTGAATTTCTTGTTGGCTCAAGCGTGGAAGAAATTTTCTATAACGCCCTTGGCACTGATGCAAACCCGCTAAGCCTTATCGTAATACGCCGGACGGGACTTAACCTTGGCTCAATCGGGCTTGACCCTAGTTTTGTCAATGTTTACGGCACCGGTGGAGCGGGCGTGTATGCAAAGCGGGGCAATGTGTGGCTCAAAGAAACCGCCGACCCAATGCGCTTCGCCCTGCCAAACACCACCCCCCAGCGAATGCCGGAACGTAGCGCCGCCATTGAAAAGATGCCCGCGCCCTTGCCGGCATCTGCGCCGCCGCCATCGTGGAGTCAAACGCCGGTACCGCCGCCGCCGCCGTCATCAGCGGTTCAGCCTGTTGTCAATCCTGCGCCGCGCCCAAGCCCATCAGTTCGAAGCGCTAGTCAGCTTATCGGATCTGTGTGGACGGTGTATTTTCCGCCAAACGAGGGATCCTTTACCGGGTTAAATTCTGTACTTGCCGCAACGAACAAGAAGACGCTGGAAGATCTTGCTACACTTCTTGAAGAGAACCCTTCGCTTAATGTTCGAATAATCGGATACACCAATCCAATGCAGCCGACGCGCCGCGAAGAGCAAACGGTACTGCGGCCTTTAAGTACCCAGCGGGCTGAAAACGTTGCCAGTGTGCTTGATTTTTATGGTATTTCACGACAACGGATGACGGTTCGCGGTGCCGGCGGCGACAGTCCGTTGGCAAGCTATGCAAGCCGCGGCGACTGGTATCGTAACCGCCGGGTAGAAATTACGATAGTTCGTTAGAGACTCCCATGATAGCGCTTGCGTGCGATCACGGCGGCCTTGCATTAAAAGCCGAAATAAAAAAACTCCTTGAAGAACGCGGCCTTCCGTACCAAGATTTTGGAACGGAAAGCGCCGCGTCCTGTGACTATGCCCTGTTCGCGTATCCTGCCGCTTGCGCGGTTGCCTCTGGAGTATGTAAACAGGGAATTCTTGTTTGCGGCACAGGCGTTGGTATGGCACTTGCAGCAAACAAAGTTAAAGGCATCCGTTGTGTTGTGTGCTCAGATGTTTTTACCGCCGTACTTTCCCGCCAGCACAACAACGCAAACATGCTTGCTCTGGGAGAGCGTGTGGTGGGACAGGGACTGGGACGACTTATCGCGTCAATGTGGCTTGATGCTGAATTTGAAGGCGGGCGGCATACGCGGCGCATTGGTCATATTGCCGCCATCGAAGAGGGTGTAACCCCATGCTAAATACGGATGGCGCTGTATGGCAAAATTAAAGCAGCACTACCGTATTGTTTTTTGGTGCTTCTTATTTGTGCTTTACGCTTTTTGTGCCGCACGGCCTGTACCTCAGGAACTGGTACTTAACTCTAAATGGCTTGTTTCACTGGAAACAAGCCATCCTGCTCCCGATTTGACCGGTGAATTTCATCCTTTTATAATGGGTGACCGCTTTGGGTATATCAATTCGGAAGGCCAATTCAGTATTCTTCAACAAAAGAAGGGATTGATAAGCATTTCCCACGCACGCTGGGCTGAATATCTGGCGGCGCCTTCTTCCATCGATATAAAAGATCCGTTGAACAAAACTGTGCAGACCTTGCAAAATCCTAACGGGTATCCTTTTTTTCTTGACGATAAAATTTTCATCATGCACAAAGAACAAAATACCGTATCGAGGGTCAACGAAGACGGGAACGAAATCTGGCGCTATGATTTTGCCTCGACGATAACCTGTGTCGACGCTGCCAACGGCTATTTTCTTGCCGGACTATTGGACGGCACTATTGATTTGCTGGACGAAAATGGACGGCGCGCCTTTTTTTCAGAACCATCAGGTTCCCGGCTTACCGCCGTTTACGGCTGTGCCATTGATGCCGGCGGAAAAAAAATCGCAATAATTTCCGGACGCGACGACCAGCGCTTTGTGTTGATAGAATACGTGGGGACGATTTGGCGCATTACGTACCACGAATTTCTTGGTGATGGCCTTAACAGAGCTGTGCAAGTTAAATTTATTGATAAAGGCCGCCGGGTCGCTTTTGAACGGGAAGACGGCATTGGTATTTATGATATTGCCGCACGTACTTCAACAATTGTCCGTTTGAGCGGACGCATCATGAGCATCGATAACGATGGTGCAAACAATTTATTATTTCTTATTGTTGAAGATGCTCCCGAAGCAAAACGGCTTATTGCCATAGGTGATGACAAGCAGGTGCTTATATCAGCGCCTTTCAAAAGTGCGTCAAACTTCCTTTATCGACACGGAAATGACTTGTATGTTGGCGGTGGGAATACATTGTCAGCCTTTACTATTGAAATAAAATGAGCGGCCTCTCACAAGGCAGTGCATCTTTTATAAGGAGAATTTCATGAACGAACAAGAAAACCCATCACCAGACTGCCTCGTACCGGCAAAAAGACGGCGCATTATGCTGATGGTTCTTTGCGGGCTTTCCCTGTTGCTAACGGGAATGGATTGGCCAAGCTCGGAGGGACGGCTTGCCGGGAATTTCGGTATGAATATCAACGGCACTCCGCTCCTTGGAGAGCTTTTCAGCGCTGAAGGAGATGTCTATTCAGCAGATCCGGGTGAAGTGCTCTTTTACGCACCCGCCGGGGATACGGGGAATTTTGTTTCGCCGCTTGGGAATTGGATGGCTATTGACCACGGCGACAGTGTGATAAGCGTCTATGCGCGGCTGGGAACTATCTCTCCATCGCCCCCTGCCCGGCTTGATAAAGGCATAACTCTAGGTGAAGCGGGGCGGAGCGGCTGGGTAGAACGTGACGGTTTTTACTTTACGTTCTTTGACCGGCGGGAGCGGCAATGGGTTAACCCGGCAAAGATACTTAACTCTCTTCCTGATACTATACCCCCCGTGATTCATTCAATAAAACTAAAAAATACCTCCGGCCAAATTTTTGATCTGGCGCAAACCCGCAATCTACGGCAAGGACGTTATACCCTGCTCGTTCACGCGACAGACCGTTCAGAATTTGCCGAAACAGCCATCGCGCCGTTCCGGATATTTTGTCTGTTGAACGGCGTTGAGGCCGGACGGATTGAGCTGGAAACACTCAGCGCCCGTGATGGTGTGCTGCTCACCTACCGCAACGGTCTTGTTCCTGTACGGGACATCTATGTTAATGCTCCTGCAATAGAGGTCGCCGGTGACGTCTCATTTACCCGCGGACAGGCAAGCATAGAGGTAAACGCCCAGGATTTTACCGGCAATACCCGTAATGTTTCTTACCGGATTTTTGTTGAATAATATGCGCGCCCAACAAACGTGGTCAACACCTGTTCGTGATGAAAAAGTCCGTTCTATCCCCTGTGCCCTCTGCGGAGGGCGCAGATTCCGCCCGGCCCTTCACTGCGAAGGTTTTAGCTATGTCAAATGCTGTTCCTGCGGTCTTGTGCAAATCAATCCACAGCCTGAACAGGAAGCAGTGCACAGCCGCTACGGAGACGACTACTTACACTACGAGCTTAGCAATGAAGCCGCCTTTTTTGATTTAGCGCGGCGTGCCCTTGACGATGCGGACATTGCCAACATCGAGGAACAGGCGGCGGTGCAGAGGAACAAGCGTGTGCTTGAAATAGGTTGTGCGACAGGCTCCGTGCTTGCCTATCTGCGGGATCGAGGCTGGCTGGTGCATGGTGTTGAGATAAGCGCCCCCCAGGCGAACTGGGCGCAACGGGAGCGCGGCCTGGACATTTCTACATTGCCGCTTGAGGAAAATCACTTTCCAGACGAACATTTTTTTCTTGTTACAGCCTCGCATCTTATTGAACACCTTAATGATCCAGTATCTTTTGTCCGTGAAGTAAATCGCATTCTTGTTCCGGGCGGCTTTTTTTTGATTACCACGCCAAATACAAGTGGTCTGCAGGCGCGGCTTTTCGGCAGCAACTGGCGGTCGGCAATTTTTGACCATCTGTATCTTTTTTCACGCAATACGCTCAGCCGCCTGGTTCATGAAGCGGGCTTTACCGTTGAAAAGACCGTTACTTGGGGAGGCATCGCCCAGGGCTTCGCCCCGCCCGCCCTCAAAACCATTGTAGATCGCGCGGCAAAACGGTATGGCTTTGGTGATGTAATGCTGGTTCGGTGCCGCGCATGACAGCGCCCTTTTATGCGGCGGGCCTGCGGTGGAGCTGCCGGCGCTGTTCAGATTGCTGCCGGCATGACAGCGGCTATGTCTTTCTTTCACAGCATGATGCGGATCAGCTTGCTGAATTTCTTGCGCTGCCATTTACACAATTCATCCAGGTATATTGCCGTTGGGTTGCATGGAATGGCGAAATCGAGCTGCTTTCATTAAAGGAAACATCAAATAATGATTGTTTTTTTTGGAAAGACGGCTGTCAGGTCTATGATGCGCGGCCGGCGCAGTGCAGAACATATCCTTTTTGGAAAGGCCTGCTTACTGATGAAACGGCCTGGAATGAGGCAGCAGCTTCGTGTTCCGGCATTGGAAAAGGTACGCTCCATTCGCAAAAAGAGATTGAATCTTGTCTTGAAATTGAAGATCACGAAACGCCTTTGGCGCGCCGTATGTACAATTAAGCGCGGGGCGCCGTTGCCGGGTCGATAGCCCGTTGATTATGATAAACCATGAACGTTAATTGCGGTTTTGAGGTAAGTGCGCTTATTCCCAGTCTGCCCATTTCCATGCCCGGCACAACACGATCACCCTTCTGAACGCTCAGCGTTTCGCATCCGCCATAAAAATAATCGTAGCCGCGGTCGCTTTTGACAATAACAACCCGTCCGAAACCGCGATACGGCCCGGCAGAGACAACGGTACCGCTTGAAACGCTTCGCACCGATTCATTGCGTTCACCGGTCAGCACCATGCCTGGACTCAATTTTCCCGAGATATAGGCGGACTCTTTTGCGTTAAGCGGCCATTGCCCCTGCGGCACGGTAGGCAACAGCGTTTGCCGGATGGGGGAAGCCGCCGTTTTGCCCGTTTTTGCGGGTTTTTTTGTCGACAACGTTTGAGGAGCTTCTGATTTTAACGGTAAAACGGAAGATGCCGGTAGCGTCAATGCAGATATTTTGAGAACATCTCCTGTTTTAAGTACATAATTTGCAGAAAGATTGTTCTGTTTGCGAAGTTCACCCAGCGAAAGGCCGTATGTCCGGGCTATTCCTGTAAGAGTCTCGCCCTTCGAAACTTTATGGGAATGGGTTTGTACCGAAGCTGCCGTTACCGGGCCGGCCATAAGCGAGCCGGAAGGGATGCGCAGTCGCTGCCCCACCTGCACTTTGCGCGGGTCATCAATCCCGTTAACCAGAAGTATATCATCGACACTAACCCCATAACGGCGCGCCATGGAATATACCGTCTCGCCATTTTTCACGATATGAATCTGGTCTTCGGCGGCTACCGGCATCATGCTCAGAATAATAGCGCATATACATACTCCCAAGCGCCATCTGTGCCGGGTCAATGTAGTCTCCATACCTCCTCTATCGGCATTTTTGCCATGAAACTTTATATTCTTTTCAAAAACACAAGCTTAAACCGGAATATGCTCTTGTTTAAGGATTGTAGACAATGTCCCTCCAATAATTTTGATTTTAAATTGCCGGGGTCTTATCAGGGTGGTTGACAGAAAAACCACAGGGCTTTATACTAGGCTAAATTCTATATATAGGAGCTACATAATGAGAAAAGTTTTAGCATTGTTAATCTTTGCTCTGGTAGGAAGCGGTTTTGTAATGGCTCAGAGTGCTCTGACCGTTACAAAAGAGAATGTTACCATTGAGTATGATGCGGCAAAAAAAGTTGTCCGTCTTACCAATGGCAATGCAGATCCTTACACTGTCGATTACACAATCGATGGTAAAGGTGAAAAAGGCATTGTTCTTGGAAAGAGCACTGTTTGGGAGCAGGATGCAAAGGCTCCCCCCAAGGCTGTAGACCTGCAGAACGTCAAAAAAGGCGGTGTGGTCGGCAAGATGGGCAAGCAGTGGAAGGCTGGTGACAAACCGGCTGCTCCCGCTGCCGCTCCTGCCAAGGGTGCAGCACCCAAAAAACAATAAGTTTTTTGCGGAGCAAAAAATATGGCGCTCTTCGGAGCGCCATATTTTTAGGTGTTTCGTATTTCCCGCAAAAATCCCCTCCGCCGGCAACCTAACGATAGGTTACTTGAATTTTTGCCGTTCTTCCCCGATAATAAAAAGAACGTGTAATTCCGCGTTTATAAATAGTAAAAAAGGCAGGATAAGGAAGTTTTATGAAACTTAAGGCTCGGTTAAGTCTGATTGTAATTTTAATAATGATTGTAGTCGTTGCCGGTGTAGCATCCGTTTTGGTCTGGATGGCGGCCAAATCGGAAAGCGCCACGGCAAAAGATAATATGCTCTACCAGACAGGTGTTGCGGCAAAAAATGTTCAGCTTGATTTCGAAATTTATCTTGATGCAATAAATACACTCTCCTGGATTATGAACAGCTACGAGAGTATCGACAGCAGCGGCCGCCGTGCCAGATTCGATGGCAATATGCTGGGCGTAATCGAAAGCCTTCACGGCATTTCAGGTATTTACACTGTCTGGAAGCCGTCTATCATCGACAGTGACAGCGAACCATACGACACCTGGTATACGCTTCGTTATAACAGCCTGCCTGAACGCCACCGTTTCCGCGAAATAGAAGTTCTAAGCACAATTACTTCTAATATTCCTTTAGTTCCTACAATATCAGCGCCCCAGAAAGATATGTTGAATGGCCGGGAAATCTACATTACCCGTATTCAAGCTCCAATTATCCGTGAACGCGACAACGAAGTAATTGGCGTTATCGGTGTTATGTACAACCTTGAAAAGCCCCAAAAAGAAATTATTGAAGTTTTTAAACCCTACGGAAGCGGACAAGCCATTCTCTATTCAAGTGATGGGACAATAGCCGGACACTACACTCCGGAACGTGTTGGCGGTTCAGTTACCGATTCAGAATCTGTCAAGTATCAGGGGCAGACAGCCATAGACAGCACTCTGGAAACCCTTAAATCAGGTCAGCCTGATGTTTCCGAAGGCAATGGGCGGCTTTTTGCCAGCTATCCTTTTTATGTGGGTAAATCGGAGACTCCCTGGACAATTATTACGTCTGTAGAAGAGGTTGTCGTGCTGGATGCCGTCTACGATATGATGAAATTTTCTGTTACCACCGCGATTATCGCCATTATTGTATCTGCATTGATTATCTACTTTGTATCGCGGAACATTGCCCGCCGGATTGAAATTGTCGGTGAAGCGATGAAGGATATAGCTCAGGGCGAAGGCGATCTTACAAGACGGCTTGATATACGGAGTAATGACGAAATCGGTGTTATGGGAAGCTATTTTAATCAGACGATGGATAAGATTCAGCAGCTTGTCGTTGCCATCAAGAGTAAAACCACTGAGCTTGCAAGTATCGGTAATGAGCTTTCTACCAACATGACCGAAACCGCCGCGGCAATTAATCAGATAACCTCGAATATTCAGAGTATAAAAGATTTAGTCGTTAATCAGTCCAGCAGTGTAAGTAAAACCAATAGGTCTATGGGAAACATCACCGGAAACATAGAAAAACTTGGTGAGCTTGTAGACAGACAAACAACCAGCGTGGCGCAGTCTTCGTCTGCTGTAGAGGAAATGCTTGCCAATATTCAATCGGTAACGCAGACCCTTATCAAGAATGTGGAAAATGTGCGGGCGCTTGCCGATGCCTCGGAAGTTGGCAGAAGCGGCCTCCAAGATGTGTCGGCGGACATTCAGCAGATTGCCCGCGAATCCGAGGGCCTGCTCGAAATAAACTCTGTAATGGAAAATATCGCCAGTCAGACAAACCTGCTTTCGATGAACGCGGCAATTGAAGCTGCCCATGCGGGTGAAGCGGGCAAGGGCTTTGCTGTCGTTGCTGATGAAATCCGCAAATTGGCTGAATCTTCCAGTGAACAATCCAAGACTATTTCTACCGTACTTAAAAAGATAAAAGATTCCATTGACAAGATTACACGTTCAACCGATGCGGTTCTTAACAAGTTCGAGGCGATAGACAGCGGCGTAAAAACGGTATCTGATCAGGAAGAAAATGTCCGCAACGCGATGGAAGAGCAGAGCGCCGGCAGTCAGCAGATACTTGAATCGATAAGCGAGCTTAATGAGCTTACCGGCATGGTTAAATCAAGCAGTGAAGAGATGAGGCAGGGCAGCACAGAAGTTATCCGCGAAAGTAAGAGCCTTGGTGAAGTTACCGAGGAGGTCTCTGGCGGTATGAACGAGATGGCAACCGGCGCGGATCAGATAAATATTGCTGTTACTCGCGTAAACGAGATCAGCGGCATAAACAAAGAAAACATCGATACGCTTGTAACCGAGGTTGCCAAGTTCAAAGTTGATTAGCACGGACATGGCGCAGGAAGGGCGGCGTGAGAAAATTTGCGTTCAAGCTGGAAAAAAGCCTGCGTCTGCGCGCATGGAACGAAGAGGCGGCGCGTTTTGATTTGGGGCGCGCCGTTGGCGAACTTAACGCACTTGAACGCGAACTTGAAATACTTGCAGAAAAACGTGTTACAACGATGACAGAGCGTTCCAGTTCTATCCGCACCGCAAACGAATTCAATCTTTACGAATCATATTTTGCCCGTCTTGATGCAGAAAAAGAAAACTTGCTGGTAAGAATTACCCAGGCAAAATTGAATGTTGAAACAGCGCAGGAAATCTGGACAACGGCAAAAGCAGAACTTCAAACAATGGAAAATCTTAAAGAGCGCAAGATTGTGGATTACCGGAAAGAAATCTTTGCCGAAGAAGAAAAAGAAACTTCCGAAATATACACCCGGCAGGCAGGCTTGTATGAATCATTACGAGACCCTGGGCATTGAGCACACCGCTACACTCAGCGAAATAAAACGCGCATTCCGCGAAAAGGCCAAGCAGCTTCATCCTGACATTACCGGCGCGGAAGTTTCTACCGAAATGCACCGTCTGCTGGAAGCCTACGAAGTGCTTTCTGACCGTGAACGCAGATTTCAGTATGATAAAATCTTTCATCCTTTTGGCGCAGCGACGAAAAAAGAGTTTGATTACCGGGTGTTTTTGAAAGAACATGAGGAAGATCCTGAATATCAGGCAAAATTGATTTTTTTTGACCTTTTCCATTTTGAAGAAGATGACGCGGTTGCTGTCTGGCAGGCAGCGGGGGGCATGAATTTCCCGCTGGAAAAATTTCTTGACCGGGAGGATTGGATGGACTGCGGCTTTATTTTGGCAGAAGAACTTGAACGGCATGGCTGCTTTTACGAAACATTCCTCCTTCTTATCCAGCTTCTTCAAGAAGAACGCCGCAAACCTTACTTTAGGCATTTTACCGAAGATGTAGAGCTGTTCCTTAAAGAAATTGTCCGGTTTAAGCTGCGCCGCGCCGTTTCGCCAGATACCTGGATGCATTGTATGCGTTCACTTATTGGGTTGGGCTTTCCTGCAAAAGACGAAGCGCGCTGGCTAAAATCTATCGCGGAAGTTCATAAAAAACGAGGTGATCTTGCCGCGGCGCGCGCTGTAATGGACGAAGCACGGGAACGAAACCCTTCCATAAGTTTAAAAGGCATCTGAAGATTCATCTTTGTCCACAAAAAAACTCCTGCCATCCTTTCCGGTAAAACGCGCCCTGCCTTGCAAAACGGTAATTGTTTCTGTGTCATATTCAAATGTTGTACCCTGTGCTGTGCAGGATGTTTTGGGGCCATGTACGGTCAAACTGGTTTCGCCATTAACAAGCGGTTGTATAATGGCGTTAATTCGCCCCAGCGGAAGGGCAAGGATAATATGCTGAACAACCTGTTTGTTCGCATCTGGCTTTTCATCAATGTTTACAATGATAAGTTTGCTTAACGGAAAAAGCGTAATCGTTGTTTCCGCTATCGAAATAAGAACCGTTCCGGTAAATCCTGTTGTAATAACAGAGCCTGCTTCAAGTATCATGCCTTCCTGTGCATTCCGCCATGCTGCTGCCGGGGCGCGGACTTCAGCGTGGCCTTCAATTTTACCAACCCGTACTGGTGTTATCGCAGGGAGATCACGGCAAAACCCTACAAGACTAATGGCAAAAAAAACAATTTGTGAATTCAGCGTCATTAGAGTGTTACCTTTACATTTAATCTGAATTTCCACAACAACATTTCGCTATACTGTTTGAAAAACACGCTGGGGAAAAAAAAGCCAAGTCCTGCATCAAACATAGCATCACTTAGCGGTGCCCAATTAATCGACGTATACCATTCCTGCCCTAACGACATGGCATCACTGAAATCTTCTTCATAATATAGAGGAATCTGTCTTGAAGTTCTAAAGAACCATCTTAATGTTGTTGTCAGCAGAAAGAGCGGCGCATTTTCTACGGTGTAAGAGAACTTGCAGATTGAAATGTTGTTGAGCGGTACAGGCAGGACATCTCCATATTCATGAAATGTTACCGGCGTAAAAGGGCCGGTATTGGTGTCGCCGAGGCCGGAAGACCAGATATAGGTAAGCATAAAATTATCCTGAGCGCGTGTCATTTTGGGCAGCCATTGTACTGAAAGCTGTCCTGTGTTGGAAACAATTATATCTTCTTCTTTTTCTGATGTGCCAATAACCGAACTAAACGCAAAAACAAAGGTGCTTTTTACCGGTAATTGTGCATTAAGACTGAAATATTGATGGTCATGTTTTTCCTGTGCAATATCGAATAGTGTAAGATACCCGGCACGAAAAAGATTTTTATACCCAAAAATATCACGAAGTTCAATATCGCCAGAGGTAAATACTTTTTTGGGCGCATAATAGTTTTCGCTGTCATCATAGCTTGCCTGGTCGGCGCTGCTCATTATAATTTTGGTTTGATCTTTTTGTAAAAGTCCCGTATAAAATGTGGAAAAGGTAAACCGTCCATAGGCAAAACTGTAGTTTCCGGTAACACCGTCAAAAATTCCATCGGCAATTACTGTGCTTGCGTCGGTATATGCAGTGCGCCCTGCGGCAATACGCAGATTCGGCACCGGCGTAATGACAAATTCTGTTGTGCCAAGCTGAGGAACAAAGTTCCAGCCTACATTGGTATTTTCGTTGATAAAATCAAAAGAAAAGAAAAATGACACACGGGAATTAAAAACAAATTTGAACCACGGCGATGCGGTAATATAATTGGCTATGGAAGAAGGGCTGCTCTCCAAGTCGTTCTCAACTGATACGCCATAATCAATCGCGGCTGCTGTATGTGCAAAAAGCAGCGCCGCCGCCATTAAAAATGCACCCCGCATACCGTATTTTCGGCAAAA
>JAITHM010000104.1 GCA_031279965.1 Spirochaetaceae bacterium | reverse complement strand
ATACTACCGGGAAATTGTTGTTGAAAATGATGAAAGTGTTCAACTGCTAAAAACGATTGACGAAAATCTTGAAAAATCGCCGTATGTTTACACAACAAAACAAATTAGTGAATTTTGCGGTGAAGATAAAGTGCCTCTTATTCAGCGTTATTCACGAGAGATTATATTAACGGCAATCAAAAAAAAAACCGCTATTACGCCAAATAGCCTTCAGCTTCCTAGTTTACTTACGTTTGTTGATTCAGAATCAGAAAAGTGGTTTGTTGTTAAACATAAATTGTATTATGCTTTTGAAGATTTACGTGATAAAGAGCGTTCGAATATAAAAAAAAGACTTACTACACGGTGGCGTGAAATTATAAAAGAGTATAGAAATGAACCTTCCATGAAGAATGATATTGAATTCGAGCGGCTGGTTATTGAAATTGCCAATGAACATGCTCCGCTTTTTACAGCGGTTTACCTTGATGGTAAATTTGTTATAACTAAAGAAGAACTTCAAATGGATGCAGGAATCGCCACTGTGACGAAAAATTTTTTTGCGGATGGCGTGCTCTCTCCCTTGCATAAGATATTAGGCTTTAATCGCACGTATCTTATCAAGTCAATTAACGCAACGCTGCCCTTTTGGTATTCTGTTCCGCTTTTTGTAGCTATTATCAAATTTTTCAAACATTTTTAGCCGCCGCTGTTCGTTACGGCGTTTAAAGCATATACTGGTTTAGTGATATGTGGATTGGATGAAGCAGGGCGCGGGCCGCTTGCCGGACCTGTGTGCGCGGCGGCAGTTATTTTGCCTGCTGATTTTCCTGTAAGCGGCCTTAATGACTCCAAAAAACTTTCTGCTGCCGCACGTGAAAAAGCCGCCATGCTTATCCGAAACAACTCGTTTTCTTGGGGCTTAGGCTGGGCATCGCATACAGAAATTGACGAGCTCAACATCCTTAAAGCAAGCCTTCTTGCAATGCGGCGTGCTTTTCTTGAAATGCTTGAAAAAATCCCCGGAAAGCTTTCCCAGTATACTGATGCTGTGCGCGAAACCGTTGTTGATGGTCTTTATGTGCCGGACATTCCCGCCCCCTGTAGAGCGCTGGTTCGTGCGGATGGGCAAATACCAGCCGTAATGGCCGCCTCAATACTTGCAAAAACCGCCCGCGATGCCGAAATGTGCCGCCTTGCAGCGCTTTATCCGCTTTATCGCTATGATAAACATAAAGGCTATCCAACCAAGGAGCACCGGGAGCTTATTATTCGTTATGGCCCCTCGCCGGTACAACGGCTTAGTTTCACCGTGCGCTGACAGTTTAATCCGGCTATTCGCGTGTTTCTTCACGGTCGGCAAGCGTAAGCGTAAGCTTGACGGTTCGGCCACTTCGTAAGACCTCAACATCAATCTGTTCTCCGGGTTTGTTATCCTCCAGCGCCGAATAAAGATCCGCAAGAGTATCCGTCGTCATGCCATCTACTGATACAATAATATCACCACCCAGGTAAATTGTGTTGGAGCCATAGCGAACAGCTTCATTTCCCTGTCGCAGTCCTCCCCGTTCAGCAAGACCGCCCCGTCGTGTCCGCGAAACAAGCAAGCCTTTTTCGATGGGCAGCTTTGCATATTGCACAAGACGCGGAAAAAGTTGGACGAATGTGCCGTCTATCCAGCCGCGCCGCACTTTACCGTATTTGATAAGTTCGGCGACAACACGTTTGGCTGTGTCAATGGGAACTGCAAAACCTATTCCGGCAGAACCACCAGATGGCGAGTAAATCATCGTGTTAATACCAATCATCTTACCATTTACATCAAGGAGCGGCCCGCCTGAATTACCGGGATTTATTGCGGCATCCGTTTGAATCATATCGCGGATAATGTTGCGCCGGGAGGTCTGAATTGGCCGCCCCAGGCCCGATACAATCCCAACAGTAAGTGTACGTTCAAAAGCAAACGGGTTGCCAATAGCAAGCACTTTTTGGCCAACTTTTAGATTGCCTGAATCACCATAAGGCATTGTTTTAAGTTCAATCCCTCGTGGTGGAGTGAAACTGAGCACTGCAAGATCGTTTTCTGGATCAACGCCCACGACAGTGCCTTCTACCTGATTTCCATCAGCCAGGTTGATAAAAACTTTCGTTGCATTTTGAATCACATGATAGTTGGTAAGCACATGACCATTCGTATCGATGATTGATCCTGAACCAGAATCGCCGTTTTGGGGAACCGGCTCTAAAAACCAGTTAAAAGCCTGTGTTTCTGTGGTAATGTTTACCACGGCTTCGTTAAGCTGGTCGTAAATTGCAATATTGGAACGTTCGTCTGCGGAATAGGCCTGCAGTTCTGCCGTATTAAGCCGAAGTGTAGTTGTCATCGGATTCTGCCGAAGTTCAAGATCTGTTTCTTGATAAGTTTCTTCGTGTTGGTTTGTAGTGTCAGTTTTAGACGGCATGCTTTTTATTTGAAACAAGGCAAACGCGACTACTGCTCCAATAACGGCACTAAGTGCTGTGCATAAAAAAAACTGAATTTTTGAATCATACTTCATTTAAAAATACCTCTTGTTATACACGGACATTTGCATCCCACCACGCAACGGATTCTTTAAGAAGCTCGGGGATGCGTAAATGATAGGGACACCGGCTTTCACACGCATGACATTCAATACAGGTTCGTGCCCGTGTGATGCTTTCGCTTGTCATACTTACCGCACGGGCAACCGGCATCCGCTTGATTGAACTTTTAAGCCCAAGGACCAAACTGATGCCAATATCTTGCGGACAAGGCTGACAGTAATCGCAGCGGTGACACCAGCTTGCCCCCAGCTCCGCCCGAAACGCCTCGATGCGCGCAAAATCTTCGGGTGTAAGCGGGTTGTTTTCAGTTATCACCGCGATAATTTCGCGCATTTCGGCACTTTTTTCGATGCCCGGGTCAGGAATAATGCCTTCGCACGCACCAAGAAACCGAAAAGCAAGTTGTGCGTTATCAAGCAGACCGCCGCCAAGAGGCTTCATGGCAATGAAGCCCATATCCAGCTTTCGGGCAAGTGGAATTGCTTCCCGTTCTGCCTCAGTGTCAATAAAATTATACGGAAGTTGAACGGAAAAAAAGTGCTCTGTCTTCATTATATTAAGCGCCGTTGGCACATTATGGCTAGAAAAACCAGGGAACCGGACTTTCCCCGCCTTAACGGCTTCCATCATCCCTTCAAATGCGCCGTTTGGCCCAAATACGGCCTCTTGTTTTTCACGCGATGAAATATTATGGTGCTGGTAAATATCAACATAATCGGTACCAAGCATTTTAAGGCAGTTGTCAAGGTGCGCGGTAAAGGTTTTTTTATCGTCCGCGCCGGATTTTGACGCAATAACCAGTTCTTCTCGTTTGCGTCCGGCAATGGCAGCGCCGATTTTTTCTTCACTATCAAGATATGCATTGGCCGTATCGATAAAATTGACACCCATATCAAGACATTCCCGTACGACACGAACTGCATCATTTTTAGAAAGCCGCATGATGGGAATCCCGCCAAAAGCAATTCTTGATACCAAAAGCCCACTTTTACCAAATCGTATGCGTTCCATAGTGTGATTCCTCGCGTTTACTGTAGCGCACAAGCTTCTTTATGTCCACTCCGCAAAAAATCGCGGACAATGGGCGGTTTTTTCTGAGGTATGCGATGGCAGTCCCTGCTTCACCATCGCGCCCGCTTGACAAACCGCTTGAGCCGTGGTATATTACACTGAAAACTTAGTTTGAAATAAGGAGACCTTTATGAAAACGCTAAAATCCACCTCCATGGAAGCCGGGCGGAGCGCGGC
>JAITHM010000094.1 GCA_031279965.1 Spirochaetaceae bacterium | reverse complement strand
CGCAAAGGAGAATGATTTATGAACAAGAAAAACTGTTCTTTTGGAATGCTGGCAATGGTACTAACATTCGGTATATTGCTTGTCTCGCTTGGCGGGTGCGGGGATAACCTGCCCCCACCAGAGCTGGATGAACTTCTGCATACCTATGTGGGGCCGGATCCGCAGGAATGGGATGGTGAGGGTGAGGGATATACGTTCGTTTACTATTTGAATCCCGGCGCCTTTGAAGTATTTAGACGTGATTTGGCGAGGATTGGCAAATACGCTCAAGATGGCGAATGGGAGGATACTCGAGACTGGGATAAAGGACTGTACTTTGCATACTGGGCAGAACGGCCTAACGGCTCTTTTAACTTGGAGCTCTGCAAGGCAAACAATGATACTATTGGATATGAGTATACTCAAAAACGAGGAACTCCTGCGGAGGACATGGCGGCGGAACGTGCGTTGAAAAGCCTGCTGAGTAAGTACATGGGCCCAAAACTTGAAGTCTGGGAGGACGAGGTGATTGTTTCTGTTTACTCTTTGGATTATAGAAATTTTACAACATTTAAAACTCTACTGGACAAGGGAGATGAATACCATCAAATTAACAAGTCTGATGAGGGAAGTCGAAACTGGAATACGGGGCTGAACTTTGCAAGGTGGTATGTAGAGCCCACCGGTAGCCGTTGGTTGAAGCAATATAACGCGGATAATACTGCTACCGAGTATACGTATCATCAATAGGGATTTATGTGTCCCCTTTGCCGGGGGCACCCCATCTTGAAAACCTGTTAAAGGCAATTCCAATTTTCAAAATTGGAATTGCTGTTTTTATTTAAGCGGGGTATATTTTTTTCCGGAATCCCACATGCCCTGTCTAACTTCACCCCGTATCGACGGGATATCCAGTATCGTGCCCGGTTCAATAACGTTGGGATTATTTGGATCGACAAGCTTGGATTTATTTGCCCGGTAGAGCAGCGGCCATTGCCAGGAATTATTGTATACCCAGGGGCGGCCGGCAATATTCCACAAGCAGTCACCAAAGGCATCCCACTGACGAACCGTGTACTGGGCAGGCAGGACGGCACTCTCGATTGACGCGCTCCGTTCAGCTCCTGCAGGCGCAGTAACATTAGCGAGCGCTTCCACCGCATAAATCGCATTATTCAGCGCGTTATCCCACTCTCCTGCTGTGCGTGAAAGCAGCGCCTTGTTGTAAAAGGCTTTTGCCGAATTATATTCGCCGGAATACTTGACGCGAATCTTTGAATCTTCCGCCCAGCCCAGCCGGTTTTTTGCTTCGCCAATTTTTTCATTAGCGGCGGCGATCTTCAGCTTTTGTGTAATAAACTCATCTGAAAGCCGTGCAGAACGGAGCGCGTCGGCGGAAAATTGCATGGACAGATCATAATCACCTTCCGCGTACGCAAGCTTCGCCAGATTGTGGGCGCGAATACTTTCAAGAAGATATCTATTATCCTGTGCGGGCTCATCTATAATGGTGCGTGTCAGGCCGGGCCGGATCGCCGCCGCCATCCACGCGGGCATTTCAGCAAAAACACTTCCTGCAACGCCCAGCATAATCCCCCAAATCATCAATTTCTTCATAACTGCTCTCCAGAAACATCGGCGCTGACGCTCAAGACCGATTCCGCATCGGCGGCAATTTTTTCACTTTCAGAGATTTTCGCTTCGGCAGATTGCAGGGCAAGTGTCGCAAGACGCCGCTTTTCTGCCGCCGCAGTGGCAACCGTTTGATACAGCGATGCCGATTCAACATAGAAATTCACCGCTTTCTTGTATTCTTTCGTGCGGTACGCCGTCTCACCCTGATTATGAATACCTGTTGTAAGATTGTAATCTTCCCGTACGGCAACATCAGCCTTTAATTTAAGCGCTTCTTGCTGAGCTGCCAGCGATTTATTACGTGCTTCTGCTGCAGTGTCAAGCCAATGCTGATCAACTATTCCTGAATAACTTATCAACGCAAATTGAGCGTTCTTAAACGCGGCGTTCCGGTCGGCGTTGGTCAATTTGTCATCACCACGCCGAAATAAATCTTCGGCATTGCGCAAAGAGCCATCGGCCTTTTCTACAAGAGGTACATTAGACGCTTCAAGCTGATTATCAACAAGTTCCTGCCGCTTTTCCCGTGCCTGCGCAATGACCGCCGCAAGGCTTGCATAATCAACAAGATCTTCACGATTTGCTGCCTCGTTTTGCGCAGGTGCTTGCGCCGTTTGGGGCTGAGCAGCAGGTGCTGATTTACAGGAAACAATAAAACAGACAGTAAGAAGAAGTCCCCCTGTCAGGAAGACACTCGTTTTTTTCATATCACTCTCCATAAGGATTTCATAAGATAGTATTATTTTCGGCGCAAAAAGCCTATTTGATTACCGTATTTCATCCGTCCAACTACCGGACGGCGCGCCGTGTTACTGCAGCGCCTGCGCCGCTTTCTTTGAACCCAGCAAAATTGACAGCGGTTCAAGCTGCGGGATATTTTCGCAGATGATTTTAAAGATGACGGTAAGCGGGACGGCAAGTACCATACCGGCAAATCCCCACAGCCAACCCCAGAGCAGCAGGGCAAGCAGTATCACAATTGGCGAAATACCAAGATTATACCCCATGATGCGCGGTTCAAGTATCGTGCCAATCAGCATATTTGCCCCCAGCATAATCCCTCCCACCGCAATGATGGGGGCCGGTTCCGGCCAGAATTGGAGCACGGCAAAAAGCAACGCGGTCACACTCACAGCGACACTGCCGATTATTGGAATAAAATTCAAAATAAACTGAATTACCCCCCAAACCAGGGCAAATTCAAGGCCAATTATTTGGAGTGGAATAATGACGGCAATGCCCGTTGCCAGCGAAATGAAAAATTTAACAGAAAGATACCGGGTTACTTCCCGCGCTACATCGGAGCTTATTTTGCGAATTTGCAGGGAAAGCTTATTTTCAAATGCCAGGGCAATTTTGGTTTTAAGGCTTGCTGCTTCAACCAACAGAAAGACAATAAAAAGCACGACCATAAAAGCGTTTTTAAGGAAAGTGATTAAGCCGTTGGAAAACGAAATGGCAAGCTGGCGGACATTGTTTCTAATGGCAAGCTGCGCCCAGAGATTATCCAGAAAATTCAGATTCTCATTATACGAGAACTCGAAAAACGCTCCCAGCCAGCGGTAAATCTCAATAAGCCGGCGCTCATAAAGCATCCAGCGGTTTAAAATTGTGCGTCCTGCTGTGTAGAGGACAATGCCGGTAAGCGTAAGTGCGGCAATAATGGCACATCCTGCAAGAATTATCGAAAACAAACGGTTGATATGCAGCCGTTCCAGCGCGGAAACCACCGGACTCATGACGCAGGCAAGAAAGATTGAGATGATAAGGAGTACTGCTACCGAAGCCGTCAGCTTGAGTACCACTCCGGCGACAATCAGCACAATAAAGGCCATCATCAACATGATGCCTTTTCCGTAATTTTCGCCGGGAAGCAGGGTGTTCATAATTTCTCCTCTCGCACAAGAGTCGCGTTGCGTTCATAACCAACTGATACAATACTGACAGGCGTTTGACAAAATTCTTCGATAAACGCGATATATGCCTGCGCTGCGGCGGGGAGTGCGTTAAAATGGGTGACAGCGCCCAACGGCGTCTGCCATCCATCAAAGCGCTGTAAAACAGGCTCGGCGTGAGATAACGCGGGAATAGATGCGGGAAAATCCGTTGTTTCATGTCCGTTAATGCGGTAGGCGGTACATGCTTTAATTTCGCTGAGCGTATCATAAACATCAAGATGTGTAAGAATAAGCTTATCAATTGAATTAACGCGGCAAGCATAGCGAAGCGCGACGAGATCCAAATAGCCGCAGCGGCGCGGACGGCCTGTTGTAACGCCGTATTCACGGCCTGTTTCACGGATAAACTGGCAGAGCGAGCCTTCAGTTTCGTCTGCTGCGCGAAATTCGGTGGGGAACGGGCCGTTTCCAACACGGGTTGAGTACGCCTTAAACACACCAAGAATACAGTCGAGCGCCCGCGGCCCCACGCAGCCGCCCAGCGAAGCTCCTGCCGCCGCCGAAATCCCGCTTGATGCATAGGGATAGGTTCCCAAATCAAGATCGAGCAGCGCACCCTGTGCGCCTTCAAAAAGAATGTTTTTATCGTTATGTAATGAAAGATACGCGCATACATCAATGGCGCAGGCTGAAAGGCGCTCTGCATAACATTCAAGAAAGCTGCGGTCGGCGGCGGAAAGCTCGTCAAGCTTTTCCTGCCACGCCAGGTCGGCGACACGAATACCATCGCGGTCGCTTTTCATCGAATAGGTGATGCCGATTCCGCGTCCTGTGGTTCCGATAGGTTTTTTGCGTGCCGCATCGCGCTCTTTATCAATTTCAATGTAACGGGGCAGCACAATATGAGCACGGTCAGAGATAAAAAGCCGCCCGTGCAGGCTGATTCCCCGTTGTTCTAGCATATCAATTTCGTCAAAAAGCGCTTTGGGGTCGATAACCATACCTGCACCAAGTACCACTGTTTTATCGCCGTAAAGCGCCCCTGAGGGAATAAGGTGGAGAGCGTATTGCTCACTGCCAGAAACAATCGTATGACCGGCATTGGCGCCTCCAGAAAAACGCACAATGATCTGTGCGTCCCGCGCAAGATAATCAACTATCTTGCCTTTGCCTTCATCGCCCCACTGGGCGCCAATTACGACCGTCTTCATGCGTTCCTACTCTATCATATTCTCTTTCACTTTTACAACAGAGAAGATACGCACAAGAAGCCTGATTTTTTTAGCCCATATCGGCGGCATTTATAGTTCCACTGTGTTCGGCGGAGCCGTCAAAAAATTTGTAGAAACGCGGGGTAAACTGCAAAACAGTCCAGTTAGGATCGTCTTTGCCAGAATAACCAAACGCCTCCCAGTCATCACGCCAAAAAGAATCTTTATGCGGACTGCCGCACAGTGCAAATCCTCCAAAAAGCCGCAGCGATTTACGAGTTTCCGCATCAAAATAATACAAACAACAATTATTATTGCGCTGAATCTGCTGCATCTTACTCGAATTTTTTGCAGTAAAAAAATGCAAACACAGATTTGCGGCAGCGTTATTTAAAACATTTAATATCATGCGTACTTCAGGGTACGTATCATGCTGTATGGTACCGAGCGTGACAAACTGATGAGTCTTAATCACGCTTAACATAAATTCTTTATCTTTTATATCCAATTTTTTATTTCCTCCTGCCATTGACGGCATACAAGCGCAACATACCCCCCTTTCCTGAAAGAGACAACGCACTATAAGAATGATACTCCCTATCTCCGATGATTAAAAACAAGGTGGCACGGCAGAGCAAAATATGATAAACTGTTTCTGTGTTCAAAAGTGCTTTTGTCGCCCTGGTAGGGCGTCCTTCATCGGGAAAATCAACATTGCTCAATACTCTGTGCGGAGCAAAAGTTTCAATTGTAAGTCCTGTTCCTCAAACCACACGTAATAGCATCCGGGGAATTGTAACAGAAAAACGCGGGCAGCTTGTTTTTATTGATACGCCTGGTGTTCATCTTTCAGAAAAAAAAATGAACCGGCGTTTGCGCGCCGCCGCAGAACAGGGGCTTGCCGGGGCTGATCTGACTCTGTATCTGATTGATGCGACGCGCAAACCTGGCGCTGAAGAGCAGCTTGTGTCGGATGTTATTCAGAAAAGCGCCTGGCAAGAAAATCTGATTATTGCTGTAAATAAAACTGATGCCGCACCAGCTGACTGCGCCACAATTGAAGAATTTGTTTTTAGCACATTTAACGGCTTTGATCGCACGCGGCTTATAATGCTGTCGGCACTAACAGGCAGCGGCACCGATGCGCTGCTTGACGCGCTTTTTGACCGGGCGCATGAAGGCCCCCAGTATTATGACGGCGATTGTTATACCGACCAAGAAATTCCATTTCGCATTGCAGAAATCATTCGGGAAAAATGCATAGTGCATTTACGCGAAGAGCTGCCTCATTGTATTCATGTTATTGTTGAAGATGCTGAATTACGCGGCGGCGGTGCTGTAGGCAAACTGTGGGTTCGTGCGTCAATTTTAACAGAACGCGAATCACAAAAGGGAATGGTTGTCGGCAAGGGGGGGAGTATGATACGGAAAATTCGCATCGCGGCGCTACAGGAACTAAAAAAAATATTTGAATGGAAAATAGAGCTTGATTTACGGGTCAAATCCGCACCGGACTGGCGGCAGCGTGATGAAATTCTTTCAAGCTTTGTATAACGCGCCTTCTTCTGGTGGAAAGCCTGCCGGCAAACCAATTACAGGGGACGGGAGCCGGGTTTAACTGGCAGACCGCCCTGTTTGCACAGAGGGCAATCGCCGTCAGACCAGTTGGCGGCATCAAGCTTAACTGCCGCATAAAGGGGGAGCGGAAGTTCAACACCGGCCGCGCGGCGGTCGACAATACAGGAAAGCGCCGTTACCTTTGCTCCCTGATGTTCCAGTATTTTGATGCTTTCCAGCGATGATTTACCTGTTGTAATGACATCTTCGGCAATAAGAATACACATTCCCTGATGAACTTCGAACCCGCGGCGGAGCGTCATTGCGCCGGAATCGTCACGCTCGGTAAAAAAGGCAGGCAGCCTAAGCTGGCGTCCCAGTTCGTAGGCAACGATAATGCCGCCCAGCGCTGGCCCGACAATAGCGTCAACGGCAAGCGTTCCCGCCGCAATATCATCATTAAGACGCGCTGCCAGAGGCTGTACCGCAGCTTCGGCTTTATCAGGATATTGCAAAAGGCGGGCACATTGAAAATACCTGTTGCTATGCCGGCCTGACGAGAGTAAAAAATGGCCTTCAAGCAGTGCTTTGCTTTCTTTAAGCAGCGTAATTGTATTCATCGTAATGCTAACTCCTGTAAACTGCTCATCTTATGGTTGTGCATATACTCTCTGATACCGGAAATAATTTCAAGCATTGCCGGCGGATGTGCAAATGTCGCCGACCCAACCTGCACAGCCCGTGCGCCTGCCATCAAAAATTCAAGCGCGGCGGAAGCGCTGTTGATGCCGCCAAGGCCAATTACGGGAATATCGACGGCGGTGCAAAGCTCCCACACCATCCGCAGTGCGATAGGGCGTATCGCCGGGCCGGAAAGTCCTGCCGTGATATTGTCGAAGACAGGGACGCGCCGGTGAATGTCAATCGCCATTGCTTTGAATGTATTGACAAGCGAGAGGGCATCGGCTCCGGCAGCGCTGACGGCGCATGCGACATTGATAAGCAGCGGCGCGTTGGGCGAAAGCTTTACAATAAGCGGTTTTGATGTGGCAGCGCGGACAGCGCGGACAAGACGGGCGGCACATTCAGCATCGAGCCCAAAGGCCATACCGCCTGATTTTACATTCGGGCACGAAATATTAAGTTCGATCATATCGATGGAAGAAGCATCAAGCAGGCGGGCGCCTTCGGTATAGTCTTCGGTATTACTTCCTCCCAAATTGGCTATGACGACAGGCCCGTATGCGCGGAGCCGGGGAAGTTCGCTGCTGATGAATGCTTCGATACCCGGATTTTCCAGTCCAATCGAGTTAAGAAGTCCCGATGGCGTTTCCCACAGCCGCCGTCCTGTATTGCCTGTTCTGGGCTGCAACGTAAGCCCCTTTGTACAGATGCCCCCCAGTGCGGCAACATCGATTAGTGAAGCGTACTCGCTGCCATAACCAAAAGTCCCCGATGCAGCGATAACAGGATTCTGAAACCGGATACCGGCTATTTCGAGCGAAATATCGGCATCTGCCATTGTATCTCCTCCGCGCGAAAAACCGGGCCGTCTGTGCAGCAGCAGCGCTTACCGGAATAAAGCTCAACCGTACAGCCGCGGCACGCACCGACACCGCAGGCCATTTTTCGCTCAAAACTTACCAAACAAGACGTTCCTCTTTGTGCGCAGTGTGCGGCAACGGTACACATCATTGCTTCCGGGCCGCAGCAGAGAACTACATCATAGGCCTCCGCGTCAAAAAAATCTGTTACAAGCCCCTGTTCACCTGCCGCGGCTCCCGGAAAAACCCCCGCAGGGGTAATGCCTTCCTCTGAGACATGGATAAAACGTCCGGTACTGGCAGTAATTGCCGCAAAGAGGGGGCTGGTGAGCGGTGCCGTCCAGCTTTTTTTAAACCCGGCATAAAGGTTGGCACGCAGGGCGGAACTGCTGCGGGCTGCATACTCGCGGGCAAAAAAAAGAAGCGGGGCAATACCTGTCCCGCCTGAAACAAGGGCAATCTTTGATTCTGCGGGGATAAAACTGAAAAAGCCCTTCCCCAGCGGCCCAAAGAGTTCAAGCGGTGCTTGCGGTTCCAGAGCGGTAATAGCCGCTGTGCCTGCGCCGCGGATTTCAACAATAAAAAAAAGAAGGCCATCCTGATATGCGGCAACACCGAATGGACGACCAAGAAAAACCGGAGTATCGCGCGGTTTAAGCATAAAAAACTGCCCGGCTTCCGGCGCGGGGCCGTCCCACTTTACGGCAAGTTCCCAATAGACATTGGAAAGAACCATTTTACGAACGAGAAAAGTCGTTTTGTGCAGCGCACCATTCATACTTAGCTGCTAAACACCGCACCGGACACAGCCGAACCTACCTGTTGAGCGTAGCGGTCAAGATACCCGCCGGTCCGTCTGGGGGCAGGCGGCTGCCAGCGTTCACGGCGCAGAGCAAGCTCATTCTCGCTTAGACGTACATTGATGGTACGGGCGGGAATATCAATTTCAATAACATCACCTTCGTTGAGCAGTGCCAGCGGGCCGCCCGCCGCCGCCTCGGGAGAGATGTGTCCAATTGCAGCCCCCTTCGTTGCGCCGGAAAACCGCCCGTCTGTAAGCAGCGCAACTTTGTCGTCAAGGCCAATGCCGGCCAGTGCCGCCGTTGGGGCAAGCATCTCCTTCATGCCGGGGCCGCCTTTGGGGCCCTCGTAGCGTATAACAATTACATCTCCCGCACGAATTAAACCGCCGGTTATTGCGGCAAAGGCGGCATCTTCTCCATCAAAAATACGCGCTGGGCCGGAATGTTTAAGCATTGCGGTGGCAACGGCGCTTTGTTTGACAACACAGCCATCCGGCGCAAGATTCCCCCACAAAGCGGCAAGTCCTCCCGTTGCCGAGTACGGGTTGTCGATGGGACGGATAACGGCAGTATTGCGATTACGCGCGGTACCGGCGCTATCGGCCAATGTGCCGTAAATTGCTGGAGCGTCAAGGGCGACAAGGTTCTTTCGCGCGAGTTCGTTGAGTACTGCGGGAACGCCTCCTGCAAAATGAAGGTCTTCAATGGGTGTTGTGCTTGCCGGAGCAAGACGGCACAGATTGGGAGTTACGGCGCTTACTTTGTTAAGCAACGCCAAATCAAGCTTGAAATTCGCTTCGTGCGCAATAGCCGGAAGATGCAAGGCAGTATTTGTTGAACAGCCTAGTGCCATATCAAGGGCAAGAGCATTCATAAAGGCCTTTTCGGTAAGAAGCATCCGGGGACGCAAATCCTTTTTAAGCACATCAAGAATGAGCATACCGGTTTTTTTTGCAAGCCGCAGGCGTTCAGCAAAAACGGCAGGTGCCGTACCATTCCCTGGCAGCGCGATTCCCAGCGCCTCGGTTATGCAATTCATCGAATTTGCCGTGAACATTCCTGAACAGGAGCCGCAGCCCGGACAGGCGGCATCTTCAAGTGCGGAAAGTTCAATTTCAGTCATTTTACCGGCGGCGACAGCTCCCACCGCTTCAAACATTGTCGTAAGGGTAAGATTTGCCCCTTCGGGTGTTTTTCCGGCCAGCATGGGGCCGCCGGAAACAAAAACGGCAGGCAGATTCAAGCGCGCAGCCGCCATCAGCATACCGGGAACAATTTTGTCACAGTTGGGAATAAACACAAGCGCGTCAAAGGCGTGCGCGCGAGCCATACATTCGATGGAATCGGCGATAAGTTCGCGGGTGATAAGCGAATACCGCATTCCTTCATGCCCCATCGCAATGCCGTCGCACACGCCAATTACGGGGAATTTGACAGGCACCCCGCCGGCAAGCCGAACACCATCTGCCGCCGCCTGCGCAACCCTGTCAAGATGAAGATGACCAGGAACGATTTCACTTTGAGCAACAGCAAGTCCAATGAGCGGACGGTCAAATTCTTCGTTAATAAAACCAAGAGCCTTAAATAAAGATCTATGCCCGGCCCGGGCGACCCCTTTTTTTACAATATCACTATACATAACAATTATCATTATTATCTCATGCGTCCGCGCACTCCGTCAACCGCCGCCCACTATTATGTCCAGCAATTCAAAGTACAGGTTCCTCTGGCAAGCTTTACGGTAACGGCCACGCGATAAAATTAAAATTGCCTAAAACCGGCAAGGCGGTTGAGGCTGATGACCTTAAAAACACAGCCACATGGACGGCTCTGGGCTGGAGCGAAACCGACTGGGACTTCAGCGGCCTTTCACAGGGAAAATGGCCAACATTGAAGTGAGCGCCAGCCCGCCGCAACGCGGCA
>JAITHM010000025.1 GCA_031279965.1 Spirochaetaceae bacterium | reverse complement strand
GCCGCGATGCCGCCATGCAAGGGCGCACGGCAACGCTGGCCTCGAAGACGGCGATAAGCACAACCTGGTCGATGACGACGGGTTTGGATTATACGCCCAAGTCGTTCATTGTGACGCTGAAGACAGATGACGGCACATATTATGTGAGCGAAGTGCTTGCGGCGGTAGTTTCGTCGGGCACGGCGCTCCAAGCGCTGAATGTAACCAACGCCGGTATTCGGATTTCTAACCCGAATGAATTCGCCGTGTTGGGAGATAACAGTAAAAAAGATAAAGACTTCGCGCTTTCAAGCGACATCGATCTTGCGGATTCCGGCGCATGGGACGGCCCTGATGGATACAGCGGGCATTTCTACGGCAACGGCTACACGATTAAGAATTTGGTGCTTGCTGGAACGGCAAGCGAAGTAGGACTGTTCAAAAGCCTGGGAGACGGCGCGGATTTGCAGGATTTTACTGTGGAAGTATCAACAGCGAATCCCGATGCAACCTATAACGGTATTTTATTTGGCGGTATTTCGGGCAAAGGCGGGCCCGGGAATAAAACTCTGCAGAATATTACGGTACGAGGCTCGCTTGTATTTGGTGATATCTCGGGGGCTACCAATGTTGGTGGATTTATAGGTTCAACTACAGGTCAAAATCTTGCTGCCGACGAGATCCTCATTGACCGCTGTGTTTCCGAGCTGGATATAACACTAAAGAATGGAACAAGTGCTCAGGAGGCCAGTGTAGCTTTTGGCGGTTTTACCGGCTGCATTGTAGGTAGAAAAGTTATAATAACAAACAGCTATTCGACAGGTTCACTTCGTGTTAAAAACAACGGTAATAGACTCCTCGTTGCAGGCAGTATTACTGGTGATATCAAAGACAATGGGGTTGCCGAGATTATAAACTGTTACGCTTCTGGAAGTGTAATCGTGGAAAACCAAACTTCAAGCGGTAATCGAAGTCTTTCCGCAGGCGGTATTATCGGCATCATCGGCGGCAGACGAACGGGATATAACGGTGATACACGTAATCCCACGTCTGTTAAGGTTGAAAATTGCGCGGCGGTCAACGCTTCCGTTATCACGATTTCAGGTGGAACCGGGCTTGTACGCGATAACAACGGCAGGCTCTGCGGCAAGAACGAAGCGACTGCAGGTACGTATACATTTACAAATAACTTCGCGTGGCTCGAAATGCCTGTAGGTATAGTTGCAAACGAGGCACTTGCGGCGGCGGCAAATGAAACAGGCGCTGGAAATAACCTTAATAATGGTGAAGGCATAGCGCTTACAACTCTGCACGATAAAACTATCTGGGTGAACCACGGCTTTACCGAAGATATTTGGGATTTCTCCAATATCGCAACAGACTGGCCAACGTTAAAGTAGCTTACGGATTTTGAATGGCGGGGGCGGAAACGCCTCCGTCATCAGCTTTTTATAAAAAACGGCGCCTGACAGCAAAACTCCAACAAATAATGTCGTGAATACGAACAATAAGCTTGACAGACGGAAAGAAGCTGAGTATGTTCAGACAGAGGAGCCTATTCAAAATCAAGCAGGCTTAAAACTCAGGAGACATAAATGATATTAATTGGAAATGGCAAGGTTGTTACACGCGATAATGCAGCGCCGTTTATTGAAGACGGTGCGGTGATGATTGACGGTTCGCTCATTAAAGATGTGGGGCGCACTGCAGATCTTAAATCAAAATACAAAGATGCGGAATTCATTGACGCGCACGGCCGGCTTGTCATGCCGGGATTCATTAACTGCCACATGCATTACTACAGCACTTTTGCACGAGGGCTTTCGCTGGGTGGTAAGGCGGCGACAACCTTTGGCGAAGTTCTCTCCGGTTTGTGGTGGAGGCTCGACAAAAAACTTACCCTTGACGATGTGTACTATAGCTGCATCGGCCCCATGATTGACGAGGTCCGTTCAGGCGTTACTTCCGTTATTGATCATCATGCAAGCCCTTATGCTGTTGAAGGCAGCCTTTTTAAAATTGCCGAAGCTGCGGAACTGTTCGGTATTCGCAGTAACCTATGTTATGAAGTTTCTGACCGCGATGGAGAGAAGATTGCCGCGGCAGGCATCAAAGAAAATGCCGATTTTGCGCGCCACTGCAACACCAAAAATACTGATATGCTCAAAGCGCTCATTGGCGTACATGCTCAGCTTACCGTATCTCCCAAAACGCTCGAAAAGTGTGTCGAAGCAGCCGCGGCGGCGGGTACAGGCATTCATATTCATGCCGCAGAAGGCATTGAAGACGTTGTAGATGCGGTGGCAAAGTATAATATGCGCGTTATTGAACGGCTTGCTCAGGCAAAGGTGCTTTCAGAAAAATCTATCGCCGTGCATTGTATTCATATTACCGAAGAAGAAATCGGGCTTTTACGCGAAAGCGGCGTTGCTGTTGTACATAATCCTGAATCAAATATGGGGAATGCCGTTGGTGTTTCGCCGGTGCTGGATATGCTTAAAAAAGGCGTACTTGTTGGAATGGGAACTGACGGGTATACCGCCGATATGACTGAATCACTTAAAGTGACCGGCATACTTCATAAACATGCAAAACAATGTCCGTCAGTCGCGTGGGGCGAACCTCCAGCAATGCTCTACGAAAATAATAAAAAGATCATGGAGCGCTTTATTAAGGGCAAGGTCGGGACGCTCAAAAAGGATCATTATGCAGATGTCATAATTGTTGATTATCGCGGCCCAACGCCTGTCAATGAAAACACGATTAACAGTCACATACTTTTTGGCATTACTGGACGCCATGTTGATACAACAATTATCAACGGCCGGGTTGTAATGCGCGAGCGCGAGCTTGTTGGCATCGATGAAGAAGCGCTGATGGCCGCATCGCGTGAGCATGCACAGAAACTTTGGGAACGCATCTAAAAAAGTTTTTACTGTGCGCGTTATGCGCCGTGTTGAGCACCGTTCTTCATGCACAGCAGGACGATGCACGCGCCATCGCCCTGTTTTCCGATCCTGTGCGGGTATGGGGAACTGGTGTTGAAAGTCTCATTGAACAGGCCTACCGGCAGTGTTTTAGGGCGTATATCATTGGCGGTAAAATCATGAATCTTCGTATGCCGTTTGCTGAAAACCACGAGCGTGATTCGCTGGTACAAGGCGGCTGGGAAGTATTGGGGCAGGGGAAGGCCGATGCAGCATCGTTGTGGCCGGTAATTTCGCGGGCATTGCAATCAGAAGATTTTAACCGGTATGTTGAAGCACTTGGTGATGGCAAAGAAAAGGTTATTGTTTTTGATATTGCTGAACAGAAATGGTCTATTTCGGAAGACCTGTTTGATATTGCCCGTATGAAAGCCGGATCATACCATGGACTTCCCCACAAACCGTATGTGCTTGTCTCAGGTAACGGCATTGAACAGCCTGATGTGTACAATTACCTTTATTGTATTGCTTGGACGGGAATGGATTGTTCGGCGTTTGTCTGGCATACGCTATCGTTCATTGCGGAAAAATCGCAGGTAAATCTGGGCAGGCGCCTTGCCCGCTCGCTGGGTGTGCCGCACGGCGGCGATCCTTCCGTTTATGCGGGAACAGCATTCTATAATTCAACAAGCAGCGAGATCGGCGCGGTGCACGATACTATTCGTAACTTGCGGCCAGCAGACATCATTCTCTTTCGCGCGAAAGACGGCGAAATGGCCCACTCAGCGATTATTCAGTCGGTGGATTTTTCCCGGGGCGTTATCAGATATTTACAGGAAACTGATGAAGCGCCTCAACAAGAGCGGGGCGTGCATGAATCATTTATTTATTTTAACCCGCGCAGACCCCACATAAGCCTTAAAGACGAATCGATTGTCTGGTCGCAAATGCGGTTTTCGCCATTCCCCGGCGAAAAAGATTCGGCGTTTTCCGATGATGGACGGCGATACCGTGCTTACGGAGGAGGCCGTGTGGTACGGCTTAAACTGATTAGCAATCTGCTTTCTTCAAATTAACTCAACGTACTCCGCAAGGTCTAGCATTGAAGGCGATCTTCAAACGCCTTAGGCCCAACATACGCTAATCAGCGGTATTTTGAAGAGGACGAATTCGCCAGACACGCCCGGCGGCAAATCCCCAGCGCTGGGCGGCATAGCTGGAAAAAGCCTCTGCTTCACGCTCAAAGGCCTTGGCAAGAAGCGGCCAGGTTCCTGTTGCTTCGTCTTTAGGTGGCAGCACCGGTTTGCGCCAATCGCTTTCTTCAATAATCTCCGCCGCATACTTGCCAAAATAATCCGCCGCCTGTCCGGGAGTTTGCTGGACAATATATGACATAAACTCGTTAATCAGCAGATAAGGGTCGCTTATATCATAGGAAAGATAGTCTAAATACGACCGTAAAAACGCTTTTGCGGTAGCATTAAACTGGGCGTAACGTTTTTCAGAAAATGCCCGAAATTCACTATCGATAAAAAACAGGCCATGGAAACATTCATGCACAATAAATCTAGTTCGCAAATATTGATTGGATTGCCGCGATATTGAAAGAATCGCCCCCTGCCCCGGCTCATACTCTCCCGTTGCGGCATTTTTAAGAATTATCCGTTCAGCAACAAGTATTTGCTCAAGCTCGCGTTCTTCGCTGCTCAGCGGAAATTGCTTGCGTGCGGCAAGATTGTAAAAGTTGGCAAGGGTTTCCGCACGGTAATCGTTGGCGCTCCAGCCGTGCTTTCCCTCAAGGTCGACATCACACACAAGCTGTCCCCGGTAGCCTTTTTTCTCGGTATATTGGGCAAGCCGCCGCATCATTTTATCCTGGAATGCGTGATCTGACATATCAAAAATAAGGATTGATGGAAACATATCCCACCTGAAAATTTCATAGCGTTGATCGCGCCATGCTGCGCGGGGCATGTTAAGGATAAAGTTTGGATCGGCGGCGCGCGGTTCAGGAAAGGGAATATCTTCTACGGGAACAAGCTGCACCGCATCGCTTTCTCCTTCAAAGACAACTTCGCCGGTGCCAAAAAACCATGGCGGGATGTTCAAATTGTGTGCATCTTGCGCCGCAAGAATTTCATAACGGCGCTTGCCTGATTCAAAAAACGCACCGCCGCGTATCCCTTTAAGCTTAAACTGCCAGCGCCGCCCTTTTTCTGTTTCCGGCGGCGTGATTGACACCATGCGGGTTCCGGAAGGGCTTTGTCCGCCGTGCACATACGGCGTTACAATAAGAAGATCGTCTCGCCGTTCATAGCCTAAATGCCGGGGAACAAGCTGCATGCTTTCAAGTTGGAGCGCCGTATCCGGCGGTGCGCCGCCCGGCGTGGTGATGACCAGCGTATGGAGCACCGGCGCATCAACCGGCATGACATAACAGAGCCGCGCCGCCGCCTTAACGTCAAAAAACGATGTATCAACAGGAAGCGCATACGATGTGTTTGTTCCAAACTCAATGACAGGCTCACTGCTTCCGTCATGTTGAGGAAGTCCCTTAAGCGTGTAGGTAAGGGCAAGCGACATATCGGGAGGCACAGAAACGGGGTATTCAATCTCGTAGCGATAGTTTCTTTCACGATCAAGCGTGATGGTTCCGCTTTGCGCCCGTTTCGAAAGCGCGTTAATGGTTACAAGACTTCCTTTCGCATCATAAAAAGAAATGGCTGACGGTTCCCGAAAACTGCATCCTGTAAGAAGAAGGCAAAGAGCCAGCAGCTTCATAGTGCAATAATACCCCGTGCGATAAGCTGCGCTACAGCATAGCGGTGCTGATGTGATTCAACATCACTGCGCAGAAATGTTTCAAGCTGAGCGCGGAAAGAGCCCGGCAGAACAGGTAATGCAAGCACTTGTTGATAATACTGCCGGTGCGATGGCTCAAAACGGTGATTGATGCAAAGCAGCGTCATACAGGCCGCTTTAATGAACCCTGATGCCGATATAAGTGAAAAAAAATCATCTTCTTGAATGTAGGCCGCGCCAAGATCACTCAAAAAATGCTCCATTTTAGATTGGCAGGCGCTGCGCATCGCATTCCAGAAATCATCGGTTACTGCGCCAAGCTTTAGGCGGAGTTTTGTCATCCAATCGCCCCGCGAAAAGAGGATCTCGCCTTCGTTCAGCCGGTAAAATCCGTAGGTGCCGGAATCTTTGATCAGATAGAGCGCATCAAGCCTGGAGGTTGCAATGGCAAGAATTTCATCAATTTTACTGATGGTTTTATATTCAAGATGAACAGGAATATCTCCTACAAGAAACCGGTCTTTGCTTCCAGAACTTTCGAACACAGAAATATCGCCAAAAAGCGCGGCGCGTTCCTCTGCCAGAGGGATAGTTCCCTGATGAAAAATATCAAGGATTAGCGCAAAATACGGATCAAGAACATCAGGCAATGCCGCTTCGTTGAGTGTGATACATTCAACATTCTCCCACCGGGAAATGATCTGAACGTATTTTTCAATAAGACTTTTGACTTTATACCTCATGGGTATGAGTCTAACTCCTCCCCCAACCCCCGTCAAGCATCAGATGAAGGCGAAATTGCCTGTTTTAAATTGGTTCGCGGCGTTAAGCTTATCGTTTAAGGCTTGTTGCCGTTCCCAGCATGTTATCACTTGTTTGTATAGTCCGTGAGTTAAACTCGTAGGCGCGTTGGGCAACGATAAGGCTTACCATCTCGTTTACCGTTGAAACGTTGGACATTTCCAAAAATTTATGGAGCGTTTTCCCCATGCCGTCAAAGCCAGGTCGTCCGGGTATCGGCTCGCCGGAAGCTTCGCTTACCTTAAATAGATTTTCGCCCAGCGCGGTAAGGCCGGGCGGATTGGGAAACCGGTAAAGCTCAATCTGCCCAACAGCAACTTCTTCCTCGCGCCCGTCGAGGGGCACCTTTACCGAAACCGCGCCGGTCTGCGTAACGTTAACGGAATTCCGTAAAAAATTTTCCGGCATAACAATATCTGGAAGCACCCAATACCCCTGTGCAGTAACAAGCCGCCCTGTACTGTCAATACTGAATGCGCCGTTGCGGGTATAGGCATACGTGCCGTCATAAAGCTGAACACGAAAAAAACCTTCCCCCATAATGGCAAGATCACTGACACTTTCCGTAGCCTGCGGTGATCCTTGCGTAAAAATCCGCTGCGAAGCCGCTTGCTTAACACCATGCCCCATCTGGATACCAATTGGAGTTACCGTATCTTCGGTCGCCGGAGTGCCGGCAAGACGTATTGTCTGATAGATAAGATCTTCAAAATCAGCGCGCACCTGCTTGAATCCTGTTGTGTTTACATTGGCTAAATTGTTGGCAATAGTGTCAATGTTTGCCTGTTGACCATTCATTCCGGCAGCGCCGGTCCATAAACTGCGAACCATAATCCCTCCACACTAATCGTAGTACTGTTCTATCGGCATTATTTTCCTGAATTTTAACTCCGGTTCTATCCCTTGCGCGGGCGGGGCGCGAAGCGCCCGCCTGCTTGACAGGCTGCGCAGGTTGTGGTATATTGCAAGCTATGGGGACAAGAAACCGTTTGTCAGCACAGATTCTAAC
>JAITHM010000008.1 GCA_031279965.1 Spirochaetaceae bacterium | reverse complement strand
CCCGACCCCTGCGCGTCGCCGGGAACCGCAACAGGCCATTCACACGAAATCATACCTACAAGCGCCATAACGCATATATAAACACGCTTCATCCTTATAATTTACCTCATTAAACCTTCGCTGTCAACTTTCAATAACGGCTCCTCCGGTTTGTCCTTGTGATAATATTTCTATTCTGCTAAAGTCAGGAAGAGGTATCAAAAATGAATCGGTCATATCGTTTAAGTCAGGGGGAGGGGGTGTTATGAACCCTGCATTGGTCGTGCTTGCGGCGGGTATGGGAAGCCGTTATGGAGGCATAAAACAAATTGATGGAATAGGAAGGCATAACGAAACGCTGCTTGATTATGCGACATGGGATGCATGGAAATCGGGATACGGCAGCGTTGTCTATATTATCCGTAAAGACATTGAATCTGATTTTCGTGAACGTTTTTTTGATCGTATCGCCCGTAATTTTGACGCTTCGTATGTGTTTCAAAGCCTTGACTGCTTTTTAACTCCGGCGCAGACAGCGGCCTCAAAAACAAGAAAAAAGCCGTGGGGAACAGCGCATGCGCTGCTCTGCGCAAAAAATGCCGTGCATGTCCCTTTTACCGTTATCAATGCTGATGATTACTACGGACGCGCGGCTTTTCAAACAATGGCCGGGTATCTTTCGCAAATTGCTTATGACTCGCAAGAACACGCAATGGTCGGCTATGTGCTTAAATCTACAATGAGTGCGTCTGGAACTGTTTCCCGCGGTATCTGCACCGTGCGTAACGGGCATCTTATTTCCATGCATGAGCAGCTTAAAATTGGCTATGAAAGCGGCCGTATTGTAAGCTTTAACGAAGCCGGCCCCTCTGTCATGACGGGCGACGAATTTGTTTCAATGAATTTTTTTGGATTTTCTCCGGCGGCGTTCACACATTTTGAACAGTTTTTTTCAGAATTTATTGAAAAAAATGCCGCCAGCGAAACTGCCGAATGTCTGCTGCCCGAAGGAGCAAATTCCATCGTGTCATCCGGCACCGGTAAGATTGTCTTTTTTTCATCACAAGAGCAATGGTTTGGCATGACCTACCCTGAAGACCGTGCACTTGTCCGCACGGAAATTGCACGGAAAATAGAAAGCGGCTACTATCCTGAACGCCTTTGGGAACGTGATTAAATTGTCCGCCGGCAGAACTGCGGCTATGCAGCAAGAAGCGCGGCAAGCGCTTCGTTACTCACGGGAATTGTAGTGGAAACGGCAGTGCGGGCTGCGGCTTCGGCAAGCTGCGGCGGAAGCGGAACAGGGCCGGTAAGCGGTTCAACTGTTGCGGCGAATTTTGCAGGATGAGCCGTTTCCAGAATTATTGCCTTGTCCGCACCGGCTACCCCCTGATGCGCACACAGAGCCGCCGCCGCATGGCCAACCGCCCCATGAGGATCAAGCACATAACCTGTCGCATCGAACACCCGCTTAATTTCTGCACGGGTTGCGTCGTCGGTAATAAAAACGCTCGCAAGAAGACGGCGTATTTCACTAAGCGGCCACTGAGTCTTCATCCGTTCAAAATTACTTGGAGATCCTACATCCATTGCATTAGAGATCGTCGCAACAGAAGGGCGCTCCTCGTATAGGCCTGTCTCAAGATAACAAGGAAAAGTTTTGTTTATGTTTGTCGCCGCGATAAAACGGCTGATGGGCGCACCCATTGCCTGCGCGTAGAGGCCCGCCGTTAAATTGCCAAAGTTTCCGGAAGGCACGGTAATCACGATTTTCTCCCGCGGCGCTTCATTCAACAGCGCGGCAACAGCGGTGCTGTAATAGACTGCCTGTGGAATAAGACGCGCAATATTGATGGAATTTGCCGAAGAAAAATCAAGTTTTTGCCGCAAACCCGGATGAGAAAAAGCAGCCTTAACAAGACGCTGACAATCATCAAAGGTTCCTTCTACGGCAACTGCACTGATCGCTCCTCCTAATCCGGCTATTTGCTTTTCCTGGAGCGGCGAAACACCTCCCTTAGGATAAAGCACGGTAACAGTAATGCCTTCAACATTCAAAAAACCACTGGCAACTGCGCCGCCGGTATCACCCGATGTTGCTACAAGGATTTTGAGCGGCTTTGACGCGCCTCTGCGCAGATACGCGAACGCCCGCGCCATAAAACGCGCGCCGAAATCCTTAAACGCCGCTGTTGGGCCATGAAACAATTCCAAAACAGGATGCGCGCCTACCTGAACAAGCGGTACGGGAAAATTAAACGCGCCGGCAACAAGTTCTTCAAGCACGTTATCAGGAATTTCAGGGTGAACATACGGACGGATTGTTTCAAAGGCAAGGTCAAGAAAATTCATCGACGCAAACGAGTTTTGTATGGCGGCGGAATAACGGGGAAGTTCTTCGGGGATAAAAAGGCCGCCGTCAGCGGCAAGTCCACGGAGGGCGGCATCGGCAAAAGAGACCGCTTCCTGCGTGTTTCGAGTGCTGTAATAACGCATATAGGATATTTTAATGTGTTTTGAGCATTTCGTCTATAATGCCGTATACTCGTTCGGCAAGCTGGTGTTTTGCTTCGTTCGTCTCGAATTCAGCAGGGGGGATGGGTGGTGCGAACTGTACGGTTACATTGCGCGGGATAACGCTTTTTTGCCGCTCAAAAACATCATAACTTCCTGTAATAGCAATGGGGACAAGCTGTGCATTGGAACGGGTTGCCAATTTGAAGGCTCCCGCCCTGAATGGCAAAAGCCCCCGTCCTTTACTGCGTGTTCCTTCAGGGAAGATGATCATTGCGCCGCCTTTACTGATATGACTAACGCCGCGATTTATCGTTGCAAATGCCTTGCGTGGATTTTTCCGGTCGATGAAATATCCGCCCAGCATTAGGATCCATACATTAAGAAACGGGATAAAACTTAACTCTTTTTTGGCGATGAAACCGAATGGCCTTTTTGAATAGGCAAGCAGCAAAAGTATGTCAAAGAGGCCGGAATGATTACTTACAAAGCAGAGCGCGCCTTTACAGGGAATGTTCTCTTGGCCAAGAACACGCATGGTACAGCCTGTTCCGGCAATGGATACCAGCGCCCAGATTTGGGCAATTTTATGGGTAATACGTATCGAGGCGGGTTTAAACCCCACAACACGCAGGATAAGGGCCACACAGCCGAATGGCGTACTTATAATCATCACAATAGCGACAATACCGAATTCCATAATTGTGCGTAACAATGGCATATCTCCCGCCTAAAATTCCCGCTGCTGCCAGCGAAAGCCGATTGAAAGACCATATTCAAGATTCCAAAGATCGAATATCAGCGCAAACTGAACACACCAGTCATTTTGAAGATCCAACGCGATACCTTCATAAGTATGGAACGCGAATGAATTCACCTTCATCGTTCCTTTCATTCCAAAATCATCACCTGATATCTTGCCTATAGTCCATGACGAAACATTTCCAATTTTACTCCGCATGACGTTTTCTAGATTTCGCGTATCGGGCCCCGTCATATCATAAATACGAAGCGGCGTGCCGCTAGTGCCCGGAGTAAAAAGCATGTTTTCACCGATAAATGCCACGCCTGATTCCGAAAACCCATAACCTGCTACAACGCCGCCAAAAAGCGTAAAGCCCAGCATCCGAAAACTTTTTTGGACAATAGCCTTAATGCTGAAAGAAAGCGTATTCCAGTGCAGCCTGAATGCCGCACCTTGCGGATTAAAAACATCAGTGGTATTGGGCGTTCCGCCCTGCGGCGGATTTGCGCCTTCGTCAGACCAGGGCTGCTGGTAGTTGCTAAGTTCAATATAGCCTGAAAGATAATTTACGCCAAAACCGACAGACGCCTTAAAACCCGTATAAATCTGACAAATATTATATCTTATATCACCGCCGAATTGCAAATTGCTGTAACTAAAATCACCAAAAAAGTGGAGCGGTAAAAAAGTCGGCAGCCCGCCAATCTTAAAACCAATGTCAAAGGGCAGACTCCGAAATCCGCCCAACCGCATCTCAGCAAGAAAGGTAGGATAAAGATGTTTTCCAGAAAACGCAGGGTCAATTGTGTTGATGGCAAGAGCTTCATCAAGCATATCATTCAAAACACTCGACTTAAAACTGTTCATGCCGATAGTGCCCCCAAAACCATAGTGGGGAGGATAGCTGATGAGCTCCCCGATATATGCTTCTGACCAGTTCAATCCCATATCGGCAGTTACATTCATGCGGCCTGCATTGTTTTCGGCAAATCCAAAAAGCGCCGTGCCTATATCTTGATAACGTCCCCGCACCCATTTCTCTGTCTGCGAAAATCCGGTTTCGGCATTGAGAAGCATCAGCAGAATGATGCCGGGCAGTTTTACGCACGATTTGAACTTGTGTTGTATCATTCTATCCTTAAAAAAAGCCAGCGGTTTTGCCGGGAACCTCGCTTCAAATATCGGCAGTAATAGAACTTAACATAAACAATACGCCTACTTACTGATTTTTTCCAGGCACTCTTGACTGAATGAGGAAAAATTCAATAGTATCGACGGCAAAAGCGGGGGTTTTTATGGACAAAAAATTTCTTGAAAAAATGGAAAAAACGCTTGTTACCCAAAAAAAAGCGCTTATTGCCGATCTAATTTCCAGTAATGACGACCTAAAAGCAGTAATCAAGAATGAAGAACCGGGCGATCTTGCAGATATAGCAGGAGAAGATATTGACCGGAAAATGCTCGAAGCAAAAGGAATTGCCGAACTTAACCGCCTTAAATCAATTGAATCAGCAATAACACGCATTAAACAGGGGCACTACGGGTCGTGCATCAAATGCGGAAAGCCCATCCCCAAAGACAGGCTGGAAGCCTTGCCTTTCGCGCTTATGTGTGTTGAATGTAAAACGCTTGACGAACGCAAGAACGCTTAAGTCAGGCCAGGTAGGAATCGAACCCACGACCTGCGGTTTTGGAGACCGCCGCTCTACCAATTGAGCTACTGGCCTAAAAAATTATTTTATCTTCGTTTCTTTGTGAATCGTATGCTTTCTGTCAAACGGACAATACTTCTTCATTTCAAGTTTTTCCTGAATGTTTCTGCGATTCTTTTTCGTGGTGTAGTTTCTTCGCTTACATTCGCTGCATTGCAATGCGATAAGCTCCACCGCGCCTTTCTTCTTTGACGCCATGCCTTTCTCCTCTAACGGATACTCCTCCGTTGAGCCCTCGAACGGAATCGAACCGTTGACCTTATCCTTACCATGGATATGCTCTGCCAACTGAGCTACAAGGGCGCTGCCCTACGATACCAAACCCTCTCGCTTCATGTCAAGCGGGGGATGGCGTGAAGCGCCTACCTCTGTCGTATGGTCTTTCCCGGCTGAATGGGGCGCGTGGAAATTCGCGCGTACAAACCTAGGTGGTCGTGGCTTGGGCAGACGCGCGCCAAAGGTTTTGCCCGTGCGAATTTTCACACCCCACCCCGCGAAGCCGCGCGAGCTGGCAAGCACCAGCTAAAGTGGGCGAAGGATAAAAAGAATAAGAAAAACCCCCACGCGAAGGCGATACTGAAACGGCATAAGAAGGAGACGCAAAGCCTGGGTGGTAAGGCGCTTAACAAGGCCGGTAACACGCTGTACCGTGGGGCGGTCAAGGCAGGTCTTACCGCATTAAACGTTGCCAAACAGAAGACGCTCCAGTTCCTCGGCCTCTTGCCTGGGATGGCGAGCAATTTGCACAAGATGTCGGTACAGGGGGCGCGGTTTAATCTGCCGCGGGAGAAACTTGCGGAATACAAGTCTTTGAGTCAGAGGATAGGTCTTGCGGAGGACGGCTCGTCGTTTACAAAGGCGTTAAGTCTCATCTCTGAAAAGTTGGCAAATCCGATTACCGGTGATTTAAGCGGTATGATAGGCAAGATTGCCGCGCTTGACTCAAGGGTGAGCGGTAGAGTTATTGACGAATCTGTTAAGGTGTTTACAGAAATGGAGCACAACCCAGAAGCTCTTATGAAAGCTGTCATCAATACCATTATGAAGGCATCTATGCAAGGTGTTACGCTGACTAAAACTAGGCTCAATGCTAATGACGCTTTCTTTCACAACTTATCTTACGCTTCTGCTTTTGGAAACGACATGAAAGATATTATAGCGCAGTTGTTTGAGTTTTGGCAGCTTGAACCAAGCGCCTCGAAAAAAGTAGCTGTTACGAGCGTAGTAACCAACGACGGAGATATGATAGAAGCTACAAAAACACACCTCCTACCCGGAGAACGTGTGATTACCGATTCCGGTGTTGCGGGCGCTCTAGACACTGAAAAGGCACGGAATGTCACAACTAAGATAGACGAGTTAAAGGCTGACTGGAAAGCCGTAATTGGAGGTATACTGATTAAGATACTCGCTCAGCTGGAGCCAATGGTAAACTATGTCCGCTCTTTGCTTAAGTCGTTTTTGTCGTTTCTGAGTATGATACCCGGTTTTGGAGGGCTTGCGGGGACTGTTGTACAACTTAACGTGGAGGATATTGCGTATAACGCATCCGCGCTTAGGTCGCTTGAACCACAACGCATTGTTGCGGAGGACTCTGTTAAAAACACCAGAAAAAAATATGGAGTATCCGTAGGAGTATCTGATAAAGAAGCACGCTTGAGATTTGAACGGGCAAAAGAAACAGGACTACGTCCTAATGTCATGTCGCAAGAAGCTTTTAATCAGTGGATAAGCGATGAGGCGGTTTATTGGCACATCGTAGACACAATTAAATTTGCACAAGATCAGCTACGCCCAGACAATAAAAATGTTATTCGAGCTTCAGATATTGACCCGATAAGCCTTGGACGGGTTGCAGCGCACGCGGTAATTTCCGCGAATATAGATGGCGCAAAGCTTGTTGAGGAGTATCTTGGAAAGTTCACAAATAATAAAGCTAAGTACGTAGCGGAGCGAGAGAGTCTCAACAAAGAGCTTGAAAGAATCGACGAAGCTGAGAAAGATAGCGTTCGTGGGGACTGGGGCGCATCTCCTACAACATTCGAAGGCTCTTGGGATTTACAGAGGGACAAGGCGCGAGCTCGGCTACAATATCTTGACGAGGCTGAAAGTATGTACCCAAGAACTCCAGTTCCTCTGAAAGTTGCTCCAGCTCCTGAGCCTAGTCTTCAAGATCCATTGCCTGACGGTTGGCACCCGTCAGGAAGCGCGATACTGCCTGTTATAAACTCTGCTGAAAAGGTTAGTTCGT
>JAITHM010000156.1 GCA_031279965.1 Spirochaetaceae bacterium | reverse complement strand
GTATTATAATTTCCCCTGCATCTGTGAAGACCGCGGCTTATACATTACAGTGTTTCCCCTTTTTTCAAGCCTTACCCGTACTATACGCGAACGTGGAATAACAGCAGTGCTTGATGGTCTTCTGAGTAAACGCCGTTCACACGGCTTTGTACGCGCCGTATTTCCAGACTTTTTTAGTGAAACCTCAGATATTGACGAATTAGTTATTCCCCGTTTTTTTGATGAAATTTCCCGCTATGAAGCAGATATAAATTTTTCACTTCCTTCGGATGAATTATATCAAGATACTCCTTTGCAAAAGGTTTATTTTCCCAATACAGTCGGCAAGAAATTTCTTGTGGATTTTCCTGAAGCAGGTCTTCTCTATGCTAAAATTAGCCATACCAAACGATTTATTAGCCTGTTAAAAGGCGATAAAGAACGTAAAAAAGGCGCTCAGGAAGATTTGTGGAAGGTGGGGGATTTTAGTTTATTCTGCTGTTCAGACCTTTGTCAGCATGGGAATGATGGTCAATATCCGGGCAGTGCTAACGCACCTCTTCGCAATGCCGCTTATAAAGCTATGCTGGAAGTGGAGCGGCGTACAACACGCGAATGGCACGGTTGGGTTCCGTCACTGGTTTCCCGCGATTTTGATTTTGACGGTGCGCTGGAATATCTTTTTCAGGGGGCGCTTGTCAACTGTTTTGTACGGCAACGCGGCGCGGCAGTCTTTGAGTTAGATTACCTCCCTGCAGCATGGAACTATCAAAATACAATTGCTCTTGCTACGCAAATTCCGCGTGAAACTGAATCAAGCTTTTACGACATTATCGCTCCGCAAAATTGTACCGGAAACGGCGAAGATGCCGCGCCCGCGACAGTACGCAGGCTCGGCACGGAAATTTGGCGGCAGGACGACATTGATCGCAAGCATCTAAGGATTGATTTTAGGCTCCCCGCCCGGGAAAACGGCCCTTGGGCAGCGCTTGAATCTCATAAAGAATACAAATTATGTGATAATACCCTTACTGTCCGCTATAAACTTATCAATACTGATGCAAAACAGCTGAACTTTTCCTTTATTACCAGATTGAATCTTTCATTTGCCGATGATAAAGATAAAATGTTAAGAATTTTTGCCTATGATACATGGCAGAGCTTCAATAATACGAGTGAAAAACGTCCCATTGCGCTTACTTCGACCGGTATACAGCAGGTTGAAGCGATTGATTTTCAAGATATTAATAATGAACTTATTGTGAATGTAAGTTCGGACAGTGCCTTTGATTCTGTTATCAAACAATTTTCAGCGCCTTATAAAAATGCTTTAGGCGAAATTATCGATCAGTATCAATGGACAAGCATCTGGCCGCGAAAACAAATAACATTAAACGCGGGTGCGACTACAGAATTTGTTTTTAAAGTTGAATTTTTCAAGTAGTACCTGTTACCAGGTGTGCTTTTATAGAAGATCTGCATGTTACAAAGCTGAATTCCAATATTATGCACCGCTTAAGTACCGTATTGCCGTACGGAATACAGCGCTTTCTTGTTCCGGCGAACCGCTTACCGCGCCAGTTTCTGCTGCAGCCCGCTCCAACGCAGCAAGAGCGGCGCGTTTTTCATAGCCCATGCTGGCAAGCGCATCAGCAAGCTCATTCCACACGGAATTTGACCTAAGCTCCTTTTCTTGAGCATGAACGATTTTGCCCTTAAGTGTAAGGATAATTTTTTGAGCAGTTTTTTTCCCCAATCCGGGTACTGCCTCAAGACGGGCAATATCACTAGTTTCAAGTGCGCGTATAAACTCAGTACGGCTAATTCCGCTTAAAATTTTAAGCGCCGCTTTGGGGCCAATGCCTTCAACTTTAAGCAGCGCAAAAAAAAGTTCTCGCTGATCTTCACCGGTAAAGCCAAAAAGCGTCATGCTATCCTCACGGTGACAGAGCCATGTCCATACGCGAGTCTGCTCGCCTGCCTCAGGAAGCGCGCCTATATCAAAGCCGCTCATCAGGATTTCCCACTCAATACCGCTGGTCATAAGGTGAATACACGCTGTGTGTTTTGCCGTAATTTCACCTTGCAAACTGTTAAACATGGCTAAACTATACCGGGTAAAGCGCATTATTTCCAGCAACGCTGGATGCGGCTCACCTTGACTGTTACCAGCGGGTGGGTTGAGATGAAAAAAAACCTGTAGTATACTTATAGTATTAACAAAGTTTTAGGAGGAAATAATGACTTTACCTGTCTTGTCTTTTGACCGGAAATCGGTTTATCAACGGTGGTTTTGGCCGTTTCTGATTCCCGCACTGGTGCTTTTTATCTCGGTTATTGTCGTGCCGTTTGCGGTTGGCCTTTTTAATTCGTTTGCCGCTTGGCGTGGCAGTTACTACATTGATCCGCTAATTAAATCAAGGGCTGGTTCCCCTTTCAGTGCGATTGTTGGTCTTGCAAATTACAAGGCAGCATTTTCAGATCCGCGCTTTGTTTCTGCTTTATGGTACACAGTGCGTTATACGTTAGTTGCTGTTTGTATGATCAATCTTATTTCACTCAGCCTTGCGCTCCTTGTTAACCGTGCAGCAGGACTGCTTACCGGTTTTTTACGAACGATATTCCTTATGCCCAACATGCTGGGCGCTCTTGCATTGGGTTTTATTTTTCAGTTCATCTTTCAAATTATTTTTACCGATCTGATTTTTGGACCAGAGGGGCTGGTTCATGTTGAAGCGCTTCGTTATATGACACAAGATAGTACAAAAGCACTGTTCGCTCTGGTCTTACTGACAACATGGCAAAGTGCCGGTTATATGATGCTGATATACATAGCAGGGCTTAACGCAATACCGAAAGAGTATTACGAGGCGGCAAGCATTGACGGTGCTTCGCCGTTTTGCACCTTTCGCAAGATTACCGTTCCTCTTTTAATGCCGTCTTTTACCATCGTTTTCTTTTTGACCCTTTCAAACAGCTTTAAGCTTCTTGATCAAAATGTTGCACTTACCGATGGTAATTTTGATACACGAATGCTTGCCTATCAAATTCTACGGACTGTGCGTGATTCCAATCCGCCCGATTACGGCAAGGCACAGGCGCAGGCGGCGATCTTTTTTGTTATTGTAGCAATTATTAGTCTTACACAAGTTTACTTTACCAAGAAAAAGGAGATTGAGGCATGAAAAGCACCCAACGAAATTATTTTTTACAGAAGCGAATTGGAACAGGCATTTGTCTTTCTGTCCTTATTGCCGGTGCGCTTATTACACTTGCGCCGCTGTGGCTTTTAACGATTAACTCATTCAAACCGAATACAGCTATTGTTGATAATCCGATGAAGCTGCCGGGTAGCTGGGATTTTCAACATATCATAAATGCCGCAAACCAGCTTAACTACCTTAAATCAATAGGCTGGACATTCATCATCACCTTGTTTTCAATTATTCTGATTGTGCTTATTTCGGCAGCGGCTGCATGGATACTCGCCCGGAACAAAACAAAACAGTCAAGCATTGTCTTTATGATCTTTGTTGCCGCAATGCTTATTCCTTTTCAGGCGATGATGTACCCACTGATACAGTTTTTTGACGGTCTTGGGCTCAAAAACATTCCTGGTCTTATCCTGATGTACGGCGGCTTCGGTTTAAGCATGTCAACCTTTCTTTATCATGGGTTTGTGAAAATGGTTCCCCTCGGTGTTGAGGAGGCCGCATTGATAGATGGCTGCAATGTATTTCAGCTTTTCTTTTTAATTGCCATGCCGCTTTTAAAGCCAATTACCGTAACGGTAATTATAACGAATGCAATGTGGATCTGGAATGACTATCTTCTTCCATTCCTTGTTATTGGCAATTCAGAAAACAAAACACTGGTACTTGCCCTTTATTTTGCCCGTGTTCAGGCAGGACAATTTGGCAATCCATGGCAGCTTATTTTCCCGGCAGTCTTTATCACGATAGTACCTGTCGTTGTTGTATTCCTTGCTCTTCAAAAACATATCGTAAAAGGCATCAACGCCGGCGCGATAAAATCCTAATCTGACAGCCCTCACTATCGAGTGGGGGCTGTGTATTTAAAACGTACAATAATAATACCAGATCCGCCGCTAAACCCATTGCTGTTAAATCCACCAGCCCCGCCGCCGCCTGTACCGGAACTGCCGGTTGCTGTTCTCGGCAGTGCTTCATCTGTGCCGGTAAAACGTGCACCACCACCGTGAGTCGCCCGTGCATTGTCTGCACCACCGGCCCCGCCGCCGGCAAATTCTTGAGGTATCATAGCAACACCTTCCAGCATTGGAATTTCGGCAGCGCTAAAACCTGCGCCGCCGTGTCCAGCGCCGTTTGTTGCCGTTCCACCACGGCCAGTCTCTTTATAACCGCCGCCGCCGGCGCAGCCATAATTGTCATGAAGACCACCATTTTTTCCCTGATTCTCATATCCCAAAGCAGCATCAGCAGATCTCCCATAGCCGCCGCCACCTGAGCCGCCATCGCCGCCGGCACCGCCATTGCCACTTTGGTGCCAGCCACCGCCGCCGCCGCCTTTAGCGACAAGATTTACCGTACCGCCGGTGAGCGTTGTATTGCCGCCGTTGTACGTTTCGGCAGCCTGTTTTTTAGTTAACCCGTTTATGCCAAAAACAGCCCCTCCCGCACCGCCGCTTCCGACATTTATTGTATAGTCGCCTGTGCTCAATGAAAGTCCCGTCATGTGAAGTACACCGCCCGCGCCTCCGCCAGAACCGGGCAGATTTCCCGCGGCGCTTTTCCCGCCGCCGCCGCCGCCGCCTACCATAAAGACGGAAACAGATCCTTCTTCAAGCATATAACGCACATCAAATGTTACCTGATTCGCACTGCTGTCAAAAATATGAACTTCATCATATATACCGTTGCCGCCGATAAATTGCAGCGTGCCGCCGATAGCCAGGGGAAATTGAGGATAATTCGCATCAGCCGGACGGAAAACAGTAAGCTGATAAGTTTCGGTAAACCTCACACTTTGTACAATTTTTGAAACAGTCACCACACCTGAAAGAGTCGCGCCGGCAGTGATATAAAGCCCGCAGTTATTTTGTACGCCTATGTTATTATAAAAAACCGTGCTATACGAGCCTTCGCCTGTTATTTTTGCTTGCATATCAAAAGGCACAAGCTTAAGGCTTACGGTGCTGCCGCTAAAACATGGAATAGCTGGTTCAATTACCGGCCCTGGATCCATAATACGCACAGTACTGGAAAATTCTGATCCTTGAGGGCCCAAAAATTCAACCTGTTTAAGTTTAAGATTGGGTCTTCGTAATATTTTAACTGTGTAATTTTTTAAATCTCCATTTTGTGCGGCAACACGGATCTTAGCGTTAACAGGGGTTTCGCGGGGCAAATCTGCAAGATCGGTAAGGCATATAAGCTCAGTTCGTGCTGTGATATGAGATGGTGTCCAGGAAAGATCAGCGGTGGCAACTGGAGAAGGAATTTCAAGATAATAATTTTCAACAGTCTGATCAAAACCAAGCGTATCATTGCTAAGCTGAACAATATTTCCCTGAATTGAGAAAAGTTCACGGAGTGTCGCATCAGAATTTTTTTGATCTTTAAAAGAAGCGGTAACCGTCACATCAGCTGCAGGCATATTAAATAAATAGGTAAGCGAGTTGCTTTGTTGTTCGTTGGGTGCCAATTGAGGTGTAAAAACATGAACTCCTTCTCGAATTTCAAGATTATCCAGCCAATGCGAATTGTTCTGGTTAACAGTAATCTTTACCTCTGCTCCAGGATGGGCTAATTCCGGATTTACCGTAATTAATTCTTCATCTTCCGGCAATTCGGTTTTAATGGCAACATTGAACTTTTCTGAGTTCGTATCCTGCCCGTCCGAAAATCCTGTTGCGGAACAGCCTGCCAATCCTGTGAGCACAAGGAGCGTTACTACGATTGTAAAAATTCGCTCTTGTTTCATCTGACAATTTTCACACTTTAAGTATAATATAATATAATGCAAAAAACAAGCCGCCTGGTCGCAGGGCATCTGCATTTACTTTCCGAAGATAATCGTAAACATATTCGCTCTTGGATTCGGTACGCTGCCGCAGCGACAAGACTCGTCTTCCATGGGATGCAATTCTTAAGCGGCTGCAAGGCGGGCAAGCTCTTCGAAAACTGGCCCAAGCTCATCAAATTTAAGGCTTGCGGCGCTGTCAAGCGGTGTTGGCATATTGTTGATAATAACTATATCCGCCCCGCGCCGTAAAGCGCTGTCAGGAATGTCTGCGGCAGGATGCACTGTAAGGCTTGTTCCCAAAACGAGCATCAGATCGCAGGCCTCGGCTTCGGCGTGAGCGGCGCGGAGGGCGTCAAGGGGGAGTGCCTCGCCGAAGAACGTAATGGCTGGTTTAAGGATGCGGTTACAGGAAGGGCAGCGCGGAAACCCGCCCGCCTGTACGATTCGCGCCGCTTCTTCAAAAGTAACACGGATGCCAGGACAGTGCAGGCAATAATGAATTGCGGGCGAACCGTGCACTTCAATAACTCGTGTGCTTCCCCCTTTCTGATGGAGAAAATCAACATTTTGAGTGATAACAGTCTTTATAAGACCGCATGTTTCAAGACGGGCAAGCGTTGTATGCACAATTGACGCAGGATATTCATCTGCGTTGTAGATAAATGTCCCGGCACTTTGATAATAAAACGTAGGATCTTGTTCGAAATAGTCAATATCAAACATCTTCTCCGCGTCAATTTCGTGATAAAGCCCATTTTTTCCCCGGAAATCACGAATTCCTGACAGCGTACTAACTCCAGCTCCTGTAAAAGCGACCGCATGCTTTGCGGCACACAGCTTTGCATAAAGCTCTTCAACCTGAACATTCATTGTGAACTCCTTAAGCATTGCGGATAAAACTTAATACGTCTGTTACGCCAAAGATCCCCAGCGCAATAAGAAATACGCCAAGTGCATATATTTTGAGCACTTCATCTTCTATTGCATCAGATTCTACGGGTTGAAAAATTTCACCTGCTTGATGCTGTAATTTACGATTATCCTGGAAGCCTTCTATTCTAATGTATGTCTCGCCGTCCCGGCCATAACCAATATTAAGAGCTTCCTGTGCTATTGTTTCGGTGTCATAGCTGAGTGCTTCTTTTTCGGCAATGAGCGTTTCGTTAATCTTTCGCAGTTTGCCAAGATTTTCCTGCTGTTTTTTCCGTTCACTATCAAGTTTGTTGTAAGCGTTTATGCCGATAGAGCCTGAGAGAAATGAAGCGGCCGCATAAAAAAGCAATGCGACCCAAACAGCGGCAAGATATTTAACAAAACGCAGAGGCTGCTTGGAATACAGGGACTGCTGCATTAAAACCGCGACCCATAGAGGGGCAGAAGAGGAGGAGCAAACGTACAACTTGCGATTGACGCATCATTTGACAATCTCCCAGCAATACCACCAACGTAAATTCCAGAAGTTGTAGATAAAGTCCCCGATGCTAATACATTAACAACATTGACATTTGTAATTTCTGATTTCCCGCTGGCAAACCCTACGAGCCCGCCTACATGAGATGCCAATGCAGGGCCGGTTTGAACTTGGATAATTTCAATATTAAGATCTTCAATTTGAGCAGGACGGTATTCATTGTCAACAAATTTCCGGTCTTGATCACTGGTAAGCTTAAAAAGCCCCATATTTACGGTGCTGATAGTGTCCAGAATCACATTTGTAACTTTGAAACCTGCCCCCCGGAATTCTCCGCGAAAATGCCTAAAAATACCATCTGCCGTCCAGTTCCCATCGTCACAATTGTAACTTGAAGCAATTAACACATAAGATTCTGCACTGGTAAGCATACTGTATTTGGATATTGGGTTCGAACCTGATGCCGGAATTGTGGTAAGAACCTGTTTGAACAGGCTTTCTGTTACTGGAATACCGGCAAAGTGCGGCTCTATAACGATTAAGCCCAACTGATCTGGCAGAACTATATTTTTGTAATACACACGGGGAAATTTGTTAGGATCAGAACTTGTAAATATAAGCCATATTCTTAGAGTATCGCCTTCTCCATAAGTTTTATCATTAAGAACGAGATACCATTCTTCCGCACCGGAATATCCTATATATTTTGTCGGATCGATGCTAAGAATCATTGGATCGATATCCAAGGGCTCGTTAGGAAGGGTTACCAGACCAACAAAAGGCCGGTAGCCTTCTCCTTGAATATACTCATTAAGCTTAGACGTTTTAAGCTCTATCTTGTAAAGCGGCGGAAGATTATCAACGTTATTAAGAATATCCTCGCTTTGTTCAGCAAAACCAATCTTTAAATCCTCAACATTAATTGGTTTGGGCGTAGTATTATCAGTTTTTTCAACTGATTCGAGCGTGATAGTCGCACCTGTTGTTTCGGGTATGCTCGTTGGCTTAGGTGTGGTAAAATAAAACGATTTAAGCATCTCAAGCGCCATAGGATTTTGCTGCAAACCAGGAATCGCATCAAGAAATGATGATTGTCTCGTAAATTGAACGGTGAACATCTGCGGTTCTTTGGTGTATTTTTCAGGAATAACCACCTTGTAGGTTCCATCGCTCTCGCCAAACGAGCTGCCGATTTTTTCACCATTGGCACCGATTAAAAATATACGTGCGACTCTGTAGGAACTTTTAATGTCAGTGCCGAGGTTCAAATTAACCCAAAACGAAGACTGCGGTCCTGCATCAGCAAGTTCCGGCGCATCACATGCGGTAAGACAAACGGCGCACACAAGCGCCCCAACCAGAATTCCTAAATTAGATATATTTTTCATTTTTTTATAATACAACAAATTACTCTTTTTTTCAAGTGTTCAAAGGCGCTTCTTGTAGTTCGAAATTTTGAAATCGCCGCTAGAAAAAAGGTAAGACGATGCCGGAAGCTTATGACGGGATGAAAAGACGGAGGAGGCTGTAATTTTTACTCAATCGATGTTTAAGGCGAAGATTTCCTCCTGGCAGCCGCATTTTTAAAATGAAGATAAATTCCCCCCAACCCCCCCTTTTTTAGTGTGTTTTTTATGCCGGTTTTTATTGTATGACACGTATCATTGGCAATTATTGTTTTTTGATATAAAAATATCTTTTTTAAGTAGTCAATATAACAGGCGGGATAATGCTTTTCAAACCAGGATACTATTTCCTGCTCCTGTTTTTCTGTGGGAAGATAGTCCCATCTTATCATTAACAAATTAAATATTTCGAATATATTTTCTTTTGTATTTTTATTGATCTTTATCCCGCCGATATTTGAGAAATATTCACCTTCAAAATTGCCCTGCAAAATCTTCCTGCCTGTTATAGAACTCATTAATAAATTATTTGTTATGGCTCTTTCTCCCAGAGAATACCGTTTCTGCAAAGAATAACTAGTATGGAGAGAAGTGTCATGAAATACTATTACTGCATTATCTTCCAGAAAAGGCAGTATCATTAAGGTATCGAATATTTCTCCAGGATTTACATGTGCAGTATCAATTAAACAAAAGTCTAC
>JAITHM010000102.1 GCA_031279965.1 Spirochaetaceae bacterium | reverse complement strand
GAGCTTGTTTTTTTCGCGGGAGTGTGGGAAGCGTTTTCGCGCAAAATCGACAATGACCAGATAGCCGCGCTGCAAGGCTTTCCCGAATACAACCGCGAGGGCAAACTCTGCTTTCAGGTTGAGAGCGTGCTTGATATGAATCAGCTTGCCGAAAGGCCATTAAGTGAAGTTCACATCCGGCTTGCGACAAAAGCCCTTGTCCGTGAAGAAACTTTGCTGCCGCTTAAGGACTGCATCTCGTCTCATGGAGGGAACTGCACGGTCTATTTTCATCTTCCACGTGAATGCGGCGAAGTTGTAATTAAAACAACTTCATCGTTGCGTACATCTGGGCAAGACATTCATATAAATGAGCTTAAAGATGCCGCATGTGTTGACGAAGTGTGGACGGAGTAACGTATGTTACAACAAATATTTTTTTTTCTAAGCAGAATACTTGCCCTCTATTCATTTGTAATTTTTATTCGCATTATACTTTCATGGTTTAGCGGTATTCGTTTGGGATTCTTTTATGATTACCTTTGTAAAATAACTGATCCTTATTTATTGTGGTTTCGCCGTTTCCGGGTTCTTACTCCTGGTGTTGTTGATCTTTCGCCCATCGCAGCGCTTGCCGTATTAAATATTTTGGGGAACATTTTTGTTCATATTGCCAGCACAGGAACTATTACCGCCGGTTTTTTGTTTGCGCTGTTGCTTTCAATTGTGTGGTCAGCGCTTTCATTTGTGTTGGGCTTTATTGGTATTGTTCTGTTTTTACGCCTTATCGCATACTGCATCAGTGCCGATATTTATGCGCCATTCTGGAGCATCATTGATCATATATCACGTCCTGTGCTTTATCGCGTTTCGCGCATTTTTTTTCATCATCGTATCGTTCACTATCTTGCAACAATTATTATTTCAATTATTGGGATAATCGGAATTTTCTGTACACTTGCATTTTTTGTAAAACATGCCGCTGCTTTTCTGCTGAATTTACCCTTTTAAGATCCCATTTCGCGGGCAAGCTTATCAGTACGCCACCATACAAGGCGAACGTTAAAATTATTGGCAAGCAGCGCGGAAAGCACGCCATCAGCAGATACATTAAATGTTATATATTCAAGTTCATCAGGATTCACTTTAATAGTACCACGCCGCTGTTTAAGTGTTTCATCAGCTTGAAGTATCATAATGGCATAACCTTCTTCAACAGGAACATAGAAAAAAAGTTTTTCCCCATTTGCCGCGCCAAAGAGTGAATACACAAGTTGTTCACTGGTCTTCTTATTGTTCTCTGTGATCAGCGATTCATAAAAAGGAATTTCAATGTGGCGGATATATTCTCCACTTTCCATATCAACAACCCAAAGCCAGGAACTGTCTACCTCAACACCAGCAGAGGCATTGACTGCCGTATCAATAATTCTGCGATAATAATTGATTTTAAGATAGAGAAGCGGCATGTCAGGTGCAACAGTGATACTTTCAACTGTCATAATGACTCCCTGTTTTTCTTCGGGAATCGGCAGCCGTTCGTTATCAAATTGAAGCGTTGTCCGATGACTGCCGCTTGAATCAAAACAATATACTCTAATGCCTTTTGAAAAACGGCTTGCAACAACGATGCTGTCATCCTGCGAAGTCCACAGTCCTTCAACCCGGGCGAACGGCGTACTTCCCGGCCCTTCCTGCCCTAAATACTCAATAAACCGGCCTGTTTCGTCAAAGCACAGTACAATGCTGTCGAGTATTGCTTTTTCCGTTGTATCCAAACTATGACGCTCCGGTGGCAGCTTATCAACAACAAAGATCTTTTTCTGCGAGTCAACAGCAATATATGATGGTTCTTGCAGCGCCCAGGCATGCGCCCAACGTGTTTCCGCAGCTCCTTCTGTTTTTTGCTTCAAGTTAAGAAGCCGAGGATTCGTTTCTTCATTATAAATCATAAAAAGAAGATCCCCGTAGGAATTATAACGGACAACTTTTCCGCTTACACCATTGACAATAAAAAATTGTCCATCACGCATTGTTAGTTCTGTTTTTTTAAGAATACCGCGGCCTTCAAGATTGAAAAGATCTAATTCATCTTCAAAAACGCCAATTTCAAAAACCGCCAAATCTTCTCGCTCAATGGAAAGCGTACCCGAACGCGAACAGCCGCATAAAAGCACCATAGCTCCAACAATTATCAAAAAACGCATATAATTCACAGACATATTTTACCATAAAACACGATCAATGGACAGTAGACATGACGAAGATGCAGTTTTGTCATGTCCTGAAATAGATTGACAGAAAAATTAGGCGGCAAAAGGCACCGAATGCCTGCATTCAGGCATCTTGTACAGCAGTGACAGATGAGACCGTTTGGTGTTAAACAAAAAATTGCCTTGTTCCACCGGAGAGGCGATGCGCTCGCCGCCTCACGCCCCATTCACCCAGAAACGGCCATCCACGGCATCCTTCGCGGCAACACCCGTGCAAGGGATAGCCGGAATTCGCACAGCGAATTAGACCAGCCTTTACATTATGTGAAATTTAGGAATATACTGCTCTTGGTATGAAGCATTTTTTTGTTGTAAACCCCAAACCACTGCTTCTGCAGAAGAATTTTGACCAGGTACTTGCCCGTATTGAAGCGGCCTGCACATCGTTAGGCGCTGATAATTACGAAATTTATGTATCCCGTTATCCACGGGATGCCGTGGGGGTTATACAGGAAAAACACAAGCAAATGGGGGGTGATGCGCTTCGTGTCTATGCTGTCGGCGGAGATGGAATCCTTTTTGATTGTTTAAACGGCGTTGCCGGAACCAATTTTGAATTGACCGCCATTCCCTATGGCGCGGCAAATGATTATCTGCGCAACTTTGGTGAAGATACACCGCTCCAGTGTCGTGAATTTGCAGTTCTCAATGACGGCGTCATTGTTAATGTTGATATGTTTTCCTGCAATTTAAATTACGCACTTAACTATTGTGCCGTAGGTATTGATGGTGCAGGGGCGCTTCTTGGAAATAATTTTTATACCATTGTAAAATCGTCGCTGCCGCTTATCTGCAATTATCTTAGGCATTGTTATGAACTTGGAACTTTCGTTTCTTTTTTCAACCGCGAAGTACGCGAACAGCATTATATTCTTACGATAGATGATATTGATTACAGCGGGAACTATGCGGGAATTTTTATTGCAAATGGCGCCTGTTTTAGCTGCAACAAAATTTCATCACATCATGCAAAGCCTTCCAGCGGACATCTTAATGTAATATTAGCAAAAAGCGCACCGGCGGCAGTCACTGCGCTACGTTGGGGGGCTTTTCAGCAGGGAAAATCGTCCCGGCACCCGGAGCAGTTCCGGGAAATTCGTGCCTCCCGCATAAGTATTCAATCTGATACAGCGGCGCTCCATGTCTGTCTTGACGGCGAGGCATTTCGGGAATCCCATCTGGAATTGGAAGTACATCCGGCAGCGGTGCCTTTTGCTATTCCCAACAGCATTGCCCAGGGAGGAACCCTATGAAGTCCAGCACATCGCGGGACTCACGTTATTACACAATTGCACACATCTTGTCGATAAGCGCCGTGCTTTTTTCGTTTGGGTTGTGCCTCTGGAATGCGCTCAGCGGCGTGGGAAAAATTGACGAACATGAAAAAGTCTTTTCCATAACTCTTCTGCACAGCGCTGTTGTTGTTGTACAGATTATGCTTATCCGCTATATTCGCTGGCTGCGTGATCTTTCATTTTTGATGCCCGCGCTGATATTTATTACCATTTGCACAGGCTTTTTGCTGTTTAACAGCGGCACCGGTTTTTTCTGGACATTGCTTTTAATAAGCTATGGCATTGGCGCACTGTATAACGGCTTCTTCAAACTGCTTTATTTTTTCATCTGTTCGCAGATTGCGCTTTTTATAATTTACGAAATGGGAACCCGCGTAACTTCACTTAATTTTGACTGGGATGAAATTTACCTGTGGATTCCAATAACAACAGGCGCATTCATCTATCTGCTGCTAACACATCTTCTTATGCTACGAAGCCGCACGGCAAATCATGGAAAATCACTTTCAGAGATGCTGCTTATCACCACACCTAACTCTCTGGTGCTTGTTGATTCATTAATGTGCATTATTGCAGTAAGCAATACGTTCACTCATCTTTTTCATATTGAAGATGAATCACTTATTATAGGCCGGCCGCTTGTTGATGTACTGCCCGGCGAATCAAAGCTTCTCGTCGCAGAATTTACCAAAAGTGATTTATATTATGAAACAATAAAAAAACTTGATATTTATAATACAACCGGATACTTTCGCATTATGTGCGATAAATTACGCGGGCGCACAAAAGGCCTTTTTATTAATTTTGTTGATATAACTCCCATTATGAAGGCAAAACTTGAAGTTGAACGTGCTGCCAAAGCAAAAAATGTTTTTCTTGCCAAAATGTCGCACGAGATACGTACGCCGCTTAACGCAATTACGGGAATGTCAGAGCTGATACTCCGCGAAGATATATCAGCACGGGTTCGTGAGTATGCCGCCGGTGTGCAGAACGCGGGAACAAATCTTATCTCTATTACCAACGACATACTTGATTTTTCAAAAATTGAATCCGGCACGATGGAAATTATCGAAAAGCGCTATGAAGTTGAAACGCTCCTTAATGATGTCATCAATATTATCAGAATGAGGCTTTTGGAAAAACCAATACTCTTTATCACCAATATTGACAGCTCTATTCCCGCAATGCTGATTGGTGATGTGGTGCGAATTCGCCAAATTTTAATTAATGTGTTAAGCAATGCAACAAAGTACACAGACAGCGGTTTTATTACGTTTAAGCTTACCTGCCAGAAACAGGGCGAAAACAGTATTATTCTGGACATAGTAATAAGTGACAGTGGACGGGGAATACGACAGGAGGATTTCAGCCGGGTTTTTGGTGAATTTGTCCAGCTTGATTTACGGCAGAACGCAGGAATTGAAGGAACCGGACTTGGGCTTGCAATAACACGCAGTTTATGCAAAGCAATGGGCGGCACGATTTCTTTGCAAAGTGAATATGGCCGCGGATCAACATTCACCATAACGATTCCTCAACGGGTAAGTGACGCACGGCCTATCGCCAAAATAGATAACCCTGAAACAAAAAAAGTGTTGGTTTACGAAGGCCGTCAGTTATACGCGCAATCAATCTCTGAATCGCTGAATAATCTTGGAGTGCCGCATGTTGTTGTTTCAAGCTTCTCTGCACTTAATGAAACTTTATGCGGCAAAGAAGATGCAAGCGGCAATGTCGGCGATCTTGAAGAACAGGATTCACCATGGCAATATATTTTTGTTGTATCAATTTTCTATGAAAGTGTATTGGAATGTTTACAGCGCCATAAACTTAAAACACATCTTGTCGCACTTGCCGAAGTAAACGCGATTATTGCAAATGACGTTCAGGCTCTTCCTATGCCTGCTCACACTATCTCCATTGCACGAGTATTAAACAATATGATGGGTAGTTCCGGCATAGACTCTGGTGCAAATCTGGGAATTACCTGGATTGCGCCTGATGTAAATGTGCTTATTGTTGATGATATAAACACCAATATTGTTGTTGCTGAAGGTCTTATGTCGCCGTATAAAATGTGCATAAAAGGTGCATTAAGCGGCAAGGATGCCCTGGCAATGGTAAACGAGCAAAAATACGATCTTATCTTTATGGATCATATGATGCCCGGCATGGATGGCATTGAAACCGTAATGAGGTTACGCAAAATCCCCAATGCCGACGGAGTTCCTATTATTGCTCTTACTGCCAACGCCATACAGGGCGTAGAAGAAATGTTCAAACAAAATGGGTTTTGCGATCTTCTGGTAAAACCTATCGAAGTTCAAAAACTCACCATGCTGCTTGAAAAATGGGTTCCACAAGAAAAACGGCAAAAATGCGACAATTATCTTTTAAATGCCGCGCAACACGTCGCAAAAACTGCAGCGCTTGCCGGTGCTCTGGATCAGCCTTCTCTGCCTCGTAATACTGCCGTTGCAGCTCCTCTCAAAGAATCAGGCAGCGATTCATTGCTTGAATTAAATGGCATAGACACTGCATTGGGCATTAAAAATGCTGGTGGAACTCCAGGTTTCTATTATAAAGTGCTCAACATTTATCATGATGAAGGCGTTAATCTGCTGCAAAAACTGAATAACTGCCTTAAAGAACGTGACATCAAATTATGGACAACTTATACACATGGCATTAAAAGCTCTTCGGCAAATATTGGCGCACAGGCTGTTTCTGACGCTGCACGGCATCTTGAAGAGGCAGGAAAGGCTCACAACTGGAATTTTATTGATGACAACAGTGAGGCATTCTTTGCAAGCTTTTCCGCAGTGCTTGATACGGTTAAACAGGCGCTGGGTAAAACCGAAAATTCAGCTCTCAACAGTACTACAACCGGTGATAACACCGAATACGACGTTAATTTACCGGATTACAAACTTCTTATAGAACGGCTTGAAACATTCAGCGAAGCCGCAGATGCTATTAACAACATGACAATGGAAGAAGTGCTTAGTGAACTTGAAAGCCAGGTATGGAATAACGATGCTATTTCCAGCGCACTTGAAAAAATTCAGTCTTCCGTTCTTCTTGGAGAATACCGGGAAGCTTCGAATCTTGCAGCGATTCTTAAAGATAATCTACCCCCCCCCCCCCCCAATATTTAGCAGCACGGACAGCGAAAATCAGCCGCCACAATGATATAATTCTTTAACTCCTGACTCAGCCCTGCCTGCAGCACCCCCTGCCACAACTGCCGGGAATCAGGTATACTATGCACAATCAATAAAACTAAACAAACCATACCAGGAGAGATTGTATGAGCTGGACACAAAAAATGAAAGAAATACTTAGCCAAGGGCTTCAAACTTCCGCCGGCCTTGCCGAACGGGCGGGGACCGCTGTTGGTGTTGCTGCGGCAGAACTGGGCAGTAAAACGATTGAATTAAGCGGACAGGCTGTAGCAAAGATGCAGGATCTGGGAGAACGCGGCGCAATGACTTTAGAAAACAAGGCGCTAGAAGGCCGGCTCGAGAAGCTCTGCACAAAACTTGGTCTTGAAGTTTACAGTTGCCTTTTCGAATCAAAATTAGACGCTGTTGGCCGTCAAACACCAGAAATCACGGCTACACTCGATGAAATCACCGCAATTCGGCAAAAAATTGAGGCCAACGAAGCGGCCATAAACAACTCCGCAGCCAGTGATCATTGATCTGCACACACACTCTTCTGCCAGCGACGGCGCGCACTCGCCTAAAGCTTTAATAGAAGAAGCAGCTGCCACAGGTGTCGGTGCACTTGCCTTAACCGACCACGACACAATAGACGGCCTTGACGAAGCGGAAAAAGCTGCGCGCACGGCAGGTATTTCATTTATTAGAGGTGTTGAACTGGAGATTGACTGGCCAGAAATTGGCACCATGGAGCGAAGAGAATTTCATCTCTTGGGACTTGGTTTTGGAACTCCTTCGGCAAAATTACGCCGGATTCTCTTTCAACTTCAGCATAAACGGGAAAAGCGTAATCGTCTTATTCTTGAACGAATGCATGCTGCCGGTATCGATGCAGATATGGACGAAATTCGTCCGGCAGGCGTTACATCATACATCGGACGACCTCATTTCGCCGCATATCTTATTAAAAAAAAGGTCGTAAAAGACACCGAAGAAGCATTCAAAAAATATCTTTCAAAAGATATGCCGCTCTACGTACCCAAAGGCGGCATTCGACTGCGCCGGGCAATTTCAGCAATCAAAGAATCCGGCGGTCTTGCAATTCTTGCCCACCCTATCTCGCTCTATATCGCATGGGGAAGGCTGCCTGGCATACTTGAGCGCTTCAAGAATTCAGGACTTGACGGTATAGAGGTCTATCATCCTACAGCAACGGCACGAAGCAACCAGCGGCTTTTGGACATGGCTCAGCAGCTAAATCTTGCCGTCAGCGCAGGCAGTGATTTTCATGGCGACCGGCCTGACCGGCGCCTTGGAGAGTCCTCTGGCAGACGTGCCATCACATCTGATCTTATTCAGTTTCCACCAGAAATTCTTGCCGCGTGGGGAATCCATCAACCTGAATGAAAAGATTTTCGTTGAAAAATCCGGTAATTGATATCAGGAAAAATGTTGTTTTTCTGTTCAAGTTCTGTCAAAAAACGAGTTGAGATATAATCGCTTCCTAATGCTTCGTAGAAAGTCGTAAAATTTCTTAAATGCATTTCCACCCTGTTTCGCGCATAGTTTGACCATTCACGGGTAAGATGATATTCACCTGTAGTAATGATTCGCACCCAATCCGAACTTTGTGCCAGAAGCATCTCGCGGGCAGCCTGATTAAGAGCTCGTTCACGCAAATCATCACTTTCTCCATTAAAGCGTTCAGCAAGTTCAACCATACGCTCTCCAGCACGAAGCAGATGACGGTAAACCCAGTCATTGGATGAATCAAGATAGCTTTCCCCATACCCATTAAATCCTTGCGAGGAAAAAACTGGAGTAATCGTTTGAAAATTTTCAATTTCAAGACGGGAAAGGTATTCTGATGGTGTCATAAACTGAATATCAACATGTTCCGATGCGGCACGAAATAATTCTTCAATAAACACCCAGCCTTCATACCAAAAACGGCCAAAAAAATCAGCGTCGTAGGCACAAAGACTTACCGGAAGTTTTTCGCTCATCAAGAGACGCGCCGAACGCAGCGTCTTGATTCTATTGTCAAGGAAAATTCTTGCCTTTTCCCGCGCCGCATTCATACCTTGTCCAACATTATAAAGTTGTTTATTCTGGCCTTCTTCGCCTGTGGTTTGGTATTTATACCCGGTTGCAACGCGCATACCGTTTGCCGAAAGAAAAGGACGAATTGAGCCGGCAGGCAGCTCAAACCCAGAATCATCAAAATACGAACGGAAGATACTGTTGCGGGGATAATTCCCGCTGA
>JAITHM010000083.1 GCA_031279965.1 Spirochaetaceae bacterium | reverse complement strand
TGCCGGCAAAAGAGATCATATATCCCAGATCCAGAAAACAGCGCGCTTCATCAAGTGTATATGAAAAACAGTGAATAACGCCGCGTACCGCAGGATACCGTGCCAGCGTTTCGATGGTTTCCCGGGGAGCTTCACGGGAATGTATGATAACCGGCAGATTTCGCCGTGTGGCAAGATCAAGCTGAAGTTCAAGCAGTTCACATTCTTCGGGAGGAGCGGCGGGGTTCTCGCGCCGGTCAAAACCACATTCGCCTATCGCAACAACAGCTCCCGCAGGCGCGTGATCGAGGTCTTGTTCAAGGCGGGCGACAACGGCAAAACGATGAGCAAGATCTTCCGCATGGGGCCAAATTCCGCAAGAGAAGCGTACGTTAGCATAGCGGGAAAGCTGTGCCCAACGTGGAGAAAAATCTCCTGCTGCCGTGCCTATGTCCAATATAAAACCAAACCCGTCATCAACAAGCGCGTCAATCTGGGATATGTCAATACCTCGTTCTTGAAGATAGGAAAGATGTGCGTGAGTATCTGTTAAACCGCGGATGAGTGCGGTGTTATTCACGCTCTATATCCTTAAAATAGCGAACTGTTCCTACTTTAAGTTCATCAGTGGCATCTTCATCACAGACAATAATTGCCTTGGGGTGCATTTGCAGACAGGAAAGTGTCCATAAATGCGTCACACAGCCTTCGACGGCGGCGGCAAGGGCGCGCGCTTTTCTGCGCCCGCAGGCAATAATAACAACTTCGCGCGCCTCCATAATCGTTCCAACACCGACGGTAAGCGCGGTAGCAGGTACTTTTGCAGGATCGCCTTCGAAAAAGCGCGAATTTACCTCCCGTGTTTCTTTAGTAAGTGTTTTTATTCGGGTGCGGGATGTAAGCGATGAGCCCGGTTCGTTAAACGCGATGTGCCCGTCTTCACCCATTCCTCCCAAAAAAAGCTCTATACCGCCTGCTTCAATAATCTTTTTTTCGTAATTATCACATTCTCCGGCAAGATCGGCGGCCATACCGTTAAGAATGTTGGTTTGCGCTTCGGGAATATCAATATGCTTAAATAAATTCTCGCGCATAAAAGCTTTATAACTTTGAGGGTGCGCGGCGTCAAGTCCGACATATTCATCCATATTGAATGTAATTATATGCTCAAAGCTTAGTTTGCCCATTTTGTTTAACGAGATAAGCTCACGGTAAATCCCCAGGGGACTAGAACCGGTGGGGAGGCCTAAAACAAAAGGGCGCTGGGCAGATGCTCTAAAGGCATTTATTCGTCCGGTAATATATTCGGAAACCCATAAGCAAGCTGAACCATAATTTTCTTTAATAATAAGTCTCATTATTTCTCCGTTCAAGAGTATAGCGCTTTGTTTTTGTTCTGTCACCGTCCAGATCACCTGAGGAGCTTGTTGAAGAAGGACTTTTTACGCGCCTGACTGGTTGCTTGTTTTGTACACTTATAATTACGTTGCCAGCATAAAATATAATGTTTGGTTATTCTATGATACAACAAAAAACAACTCTGTTTAAAGCGTGTATATTCATGCTTGTAACAGGAGGATGTACTATAAGCGAAATACCATTGCTTTCCCGCAAGGCAGATTCATCGGTTGAACTAACGGCTCCGTATGAATGGATAGATGCAAATGGGTATATCCAACGGCTGGAAGTAAATACCGGAGGCATTTCGATACGAAATGCACGGGTGCGTTCTGATGGCGCGCTTGAAATTATGCTGGGCGGCAGTGTTGCCGTAAACGGAATCCCGCAGGCATTGCATGAGATTGTATGGCCCGATGGTGTTGTGCCGCTTGCCAACCTTAAAAAAACTGATTTTCCGGTAACAGGCACATTGCAGACTTTTCCGCCCCGCAGTCAGGATCCGCGGCCAATCGAAGACAGCATCAGCCTTAAAACGGTAAGCGAAAATTCAAAATATACGGCAGTTACCATCAGCGGATTATTAACACATATCAATTTTATCAGTCTGCGAGAAGAAAATGAAGCGCTCAGGCTGTATTCAAAAAATTACATTAATGGTTACAATTCGATGTCGGCATTGTTTAATCCAAGCGTTATTCCAATGATTCGAGAGCTTGTCTACTACCAAGATCCCAATTTTTTTTCTGATAACGGTTATAATCCCGCGTCTCCGATTTACCGGGGAAGCAAAGCGCAGGGCGGTGGATTTACCTTTCTTATTTGGGATGGCGCAAACCCCAAACGCGCTGTTTTTAGCATCTCGTATGACAACCGGAAGACATTCAGAAAGGCTTTTGTTGATTGGTCAAATGTCCAGTTCACCGACGTTCCGCTTCAAAGTATTGAGTGGCAAAATACAATACGCGCATCAGTAAATTCAAACTATCACGATATTACGCTTGGCGGAAGCGGGCCGGGCGGTTGGACCGGCAGCGCGATCATTGGCCAGTATACGAGCAGCGATTTGTTTCAACCTGCGGCATCAATTGCCGAGGGGCTTTCACCGGTATTTGCGCCGTCAAACGCGACAAACAAAAACTTCCATTTTGAAGATATGGCCGGGCAGATTCTGGGAGCTGTCTATACGGGCACCTATACGCGCATAGAGCTTGAAGACCGTGTCCGGATTTCGGCGCTGCGTGATGCCGGAACAGGCATCGATACGGCCAAACTGATAATTGCTGTGTCTGGGGCGCAAGGAGCACCGCCAAGCCAGGTAACGCTTACCATAACAGCAGAAGTTCGCTAACACCCAAAACACCGCTGATTTAAAAACATTATTATTAAGCTAAAAGTGTTTGCACGTTTAAATTCAGAAGGGCAAGTAATGCATCAAATACCAAAACACTTGACTTTTAGGTTGAAAATATCGATGTTTAGGGGTACCAGAATTTTAGGAGGTATGATGGTGCGATGGTCTTTTTTTAAAGGCGCGGCATATTTTGTGCTGATAACACCATTTTTTTCGTGTTTCGGCGGTGCTGTTTTACCGCTTGTTGCAAAAGACGCAAGCGCAGAGATTGAGCTGACAGGAGCGCATGTTTGGCGGAATCAGCGTGGAGAGACGCACCTTTTTCCGGTAAATCCGGCAGGCATTTCGATGACGGAAGTGCGCGAACTTACTGATGGCACTATAGAAATAACTCTTGGCGGCTCGAACGTTATAAACGGTATGCCCGAAGGCGTCCACTATGTCCGTTTTCCCGACGGCAATGAAGACGCGACATCAATCAAAGAAACTGATTTTCCGATAAGCGGCACCAGCAGATCTCTTCAGCCTGATCCGCAGGAACTGCGCCCGCTTGAAAATTCAATTTGCCTTAAAAGCATAGCTGAAAATGCAAAATATACCGTGGTAACGATTTCCGGCATGTTACGGCACGATATTTACACCAAAATCTTTGAAAAAAATGAATCATTGCGGCTGCTTTCTGAATTTTATATTGAAACGGCAAATTGGAACTCAATTATGTTTAACTCGAAAAGCCCTATTATGACGCGAGAGTTAACATTTTATCAGGATCCTAATTTATTTACTGCTGATGGGCGAGTGTCGTATGCGTGGCGTATTCCGCGGGGAAACGGCCAACAAAACGGCGGATTTTCCGTGCTGATTTGGGACGGCGCAAATCCAAAAAAGGCGGATTTTCAAATATCCTATGATAATGGGGTAACGTATAAAAATATTACGGTTAATTGGCAGAATGTTAAGTTTGCCGAGGTTCCTTTGCGAATGTTTAGGTGGCTGCCGACAAATAATTTAACGGTAAACAGTTCGTATCAAAAACAGGGAATAGGCTTGAATGGGAGCGGAGCTTCGTATTCGGCGAGCGTCAGTTTGTCGCAGTATCATTCGTCGGATCTAGAGCTGCCTGATACGGCAATTGCCGAAGGGCTTAACCCCGTGTTTTCTCCCGCGAATGCCACGGTGAAAAAATTTTATTTTTACGACGGTTTTCAAAAATACTATACGCCGCGTTATGACGGACAGTATTCTACCGTTGAATTGGCAGACCGGTTGCGGATTACCGCCAAAAAAGATGCCGGGCCAGGCGTAGATACCGTCCAGTTGATTATTACCGACGTAGAGGATATTACTGGCCGAGCGGTTGAGCTTGCAGTGCTTGTTGAGGTTTTGTAAAAGCTTTGAATAGTCAAGTTTATGGCTTAAACCACCGATAAAAACCGCAGAATAAAAGAATCTGTAAGAGATTATGGAGATAACATGAAAGGTAAATGGCTTTCAAAATTGATAGTTACCGGCGCGCTTGCCGTCTCAATTGTTTCGTGCATGGAAGCGCTGGTTCCCTTGATGACTCGTGATGTAAGCGGACGTTATGATCTTACATCGCCGTATGAATATGTCCGGAACGATGAGTATATCACCCCTTTTGCGGTTAATCCAGCTGGGGTAAGCATTAAATACACCAAAGAGCGGTCTGATGGTTCTGTTCAGATTGTATTGGGCGGAACAACGGTAACCAACGGTATTCCCCAAGCCATGCATGAAATTATGTATCCGCAAAAACAAACTCCCGGAGCAACCTATCTGGTTAAACAGACTGATTATCCTCGAGGAATTATCGCTTCCATGACTGCTGCTGATATAGAATGGGGACAGGTGCCTCCTGATGTAGAAATGCCTCTTGAAAACGGCATATCGCTGGGCGCTGTAAGCAAAAACTCAAAATTTACCGCGATATCAATAAGTGGAATGGTACAAAACGACAAAAAATTTGTAGTTATACGGGAACAAAACGAATCGT
>JAITHM010000035.1 GCA_031279965.1 Spirochaetaceae bacterium | reverse complement strand
CCTGTGCTGTTCCACGGGAAGAGGTGCGTCGCCGCGCCGAAGGGATCCGCGCCGTCCCCGCAAAAGCTGTGCCAATACGCCACGGCGAAGCGCAGATGCTCGCGCATCTTCTTGCCGGCAACGCTCTTTTCCGCGTCGTAATACTTAAACGAGAGGGGATTTTTCGATTTCGGCCCCTCATACGCTATCTTTTTAATACCGGGGAAATATTCTTTGTTCCCCATAAAATAATCTGCCATAAAAGCCTCCTTCGAACAGTATTACCTGTGATTCAGCTTCTAACAATAGTTAAAGCTGATTTTTTTTACCCAAAATTGATTGTAGCGCGGCGCTCTACAGACATGGTACTTCAATCTTCTTCTTGTACGACAAGATCTACGGTAAATGAAATCCGGTAGGTGCCGCCTCGCTGAACATACACCGACTTGATGATCGTATAATCGCTTACCTGAACTTTTACTTCATGATGCCCCGGCTCCACTGCTTTGGGAACCGAAGTTTGAGTAAGCCGCACATTGTCAAGAAAAATACGCGCATTGTCGGGCGCTTCAAATATCAAAAGCGGTGTTAAATCTTGCAGAGTGATATTAAGCTCGATATTCTTGCCCCGTTCAATAACAAAACGACGGCTTTCGTTGCGATAATCGTTGGAGATCAGCATAAGGCGATGTTCACCTTCACGAAAAAGCAATTCTTCCTGCGGATGTTCGATGACGCGGTCATCAACCAGCATTGTGTAAGGTTTATTCTGCAAATTCGGCGGATACCGCACATTAACGCGGACAGAACCTTCATCGCTTACAATCGGGCGGACTGTAAGTTGAAAACGCATATTCTGAACATCTTCGCTTATTTCTTTTACCACGGGCATGATGCGCAAAACGAGAGGAAATTCCGCAGGCAGCACAACAGGCAGCACGGTTGCGTAAGGGATATTGCGTAAATTATGATTTTTCCGCACAGGAATTTGATAGACGGTTTGTATGCGTGCGGCAAGCACATCCATTCTGAGCCGAGACGCTTCAAGCTCCATTGTGCCCTTTGCCGGATTTTTGTTGGGAGATGTATAAAGCACCGCAGCAAGACTCCCCTGATGGGCAAGCCAGATTTGCGGAGCTGTAAGTTCAAGCTCAATTCCACGCACAAAACGCACGTCACGGTCAAGCGTTACGGCCGCTGAATCGTTATAACCCAGCGGGATGACGATACCGGCAGACTTATCCTTGGAAACTTCTGCTATGTCGGTTATTGCCACACGAATATCTTCTCCAAAAAGCGGCCATACCGCACACATCATCATGCAAATTGTTGATAGTTTCAATTTCTACCTCGTTGTTGGAGCAAGCGGCGGGGATCTTGAGGCCTGCCGTTCTCCCGTAATTCAAAATGTAAATGTGGTCCGGTAGAAAGCCCTGTGTTTCCTACTTTACCAATAACTGTGCCGGTTCGCACTAAGACGTTTGCCTTGGTATCTATTGAAGATAGGTGTCCATAAAGGCTTGTCCAGCCGCTTGCATGGCTTATTATCACAAAGCGGCCATAAACTGAATCGAATCCTGTCTCGATAACCGTACCTTCCCGTGCGGCAAATACCGGCGTTCCCACCGGTGCGGCAAGATCAAGTCCGCCATGCATACGCAAGCGGCCGCTGATGGGGCTTACTCGCATGCCAAAGGGACTGGTAAGCCGATAATTGTGGAGCGGGAACCGAAAAACTCCCGGATTCAGGAAAAAGAACCGCTCGTTGGGGGTAAAGCTGTCACCGGGTATAAAACGGAACCGTTCAATTTTGCCGGAAGGAAGCTGCAGGGCAATGGGAGCGCCCGGTTCTTCACCCCGGCTGGAATAGATAAGCCGTTCAAGGTCAGTTTCCGGCTCTTCGGGCACGAATATACCGGGCATTGACGGTAAAAACAGCGGCTGCTCGGAGGAAAGTAACGGCATCGACGGCCATCGGTTCAGCGTGGCAAACGTGTCGTAGGGAATGTTACAGCGGGCGGCGATGAGGATCGCATCGTCACCCTGAACCGGAGTGTAGCTGTAGATGACGAGTCCCTCGGTAAGTTCTACCGCAGTTTTGGGAGGATAGCGTGCAAAAACAGCCCTTCTGCTTGCTTCAACATCGGCAAGATATTGTTTAAAAAGCACATCCCGGACATCAAGTTGCGCAATTACCGGCAGAGATACAACGCGCCCGCCATCTTCTGCCGCAAGGCGGGTAAGCAGAGATAAAAAAAAGACCAGAGCGTACGCCCCGGTCATCTTGCGGACGTAAAACGTAACGCTTACGCCTGAGCAATAGCTTCGCACGGACAGGCATCGACACATGTGGCGCAGTCTGCGCACTTGCCAGGGTCAATCCACCGCGCTCCATCTTTTTCGCTAATTGCTTCAACTGGACATTCACTTTCACATGAGCCACAGTTTGTACAATCATCTTTTTTTACTTCATACGCCATAATCTACCTCACTTACAATTTAAGATGCTCTAGTTTACTCCTTGTTTTTTCAAATTGCAAGTACATAGCAAAGCTAATAGGGCGCATTTTTGCTGCGCAAAAACCGGGCTATCCGCTCCAATTCGCTGCGCGAATTCCGCTTCTATCCCTTGCGCACTGCCGTATGGCCTTTTCTGGGTGAATGTGGCGGAAGGGAGAGTAAAATAAAAAGTATTGCTTTATGCGCCACAAAAGCAAACTACGGTAACTGTCAGGCAAACGCACCTTGCGCTTTCACTGATGCCGGTCAGTGAATTTACTGCCAAGCAGCGCTGCTTTCGCCGCTTTTCGCTGTTTCCGCCATATACTGTCTGATACACTCAATAAACACATTGCCGTATTTTTCTGCTTTAACCGTACCAACGCCGGGTATCTCAAGAAAGGCGGCGCGGGTGGCTGGCAGCGCGGTGCACATGGCCTGCAAGGTTGAATCGTTAAAAATAATATACGCAGGAACGTTTGCCTCGCGGGCAAGTTTAAGGCGGCATTTCTTTAAGCTGTCAAAAAGATCCTGCCGTTCAATAACGCGGCTATGCTGATGGCGGCTTTCAGCATCTTCTTCTTTTGCAAGCATCATTACAATGCGTTTTTTTTCAAAGACAATCTCGTCGGATTTCTCTGTCGTTACAATTACCGGATAGCTGTCTCCTTCA
>JAITHM010000006.1 GCA_031279965.1 Spirochaetaceae bacterium | reverse complement strand
TTACGATGAACGTTCCTAATTCGGCATCTTTCATTGCTTCAAAAGCGGCAAGCTCTGTTTGATAATAATCAACAACAGCAGCGTCTTTTATAGCTACATATTCCCCCAAATGCCCTTTTATTATTTCTTCTTGATTTTCCGTATAGTACTTAAAATCGTTTTCAATCATAATTTTACAATCATCGTCAAATCTCATGTGTTTTTCAAGTATAATCACCAGCAATATCCCCCAAAGAACCGAATAAAGCGAGGCGCGATAGGCATGAGCAGAAAATTAGGAGAGTGAAGGCGGTAAAATTGCTGAAACAGTTAAAAAGCAAGCCGCTGTTTTTGGAAGCGGCGATAGAAAGCTTCAGGCTTGCCATGTGCCAGCATACGGAAGAATAGAGGAATAGCCTCTTAATCGGATTTTAGGGTGAGAATTCGGCGGGAACGCCGGAAAGGAGAAATTACCATGAAAAAGAAACGTGGTAAAAAAAAGGCCGCTGCAAGCCTCCAACTCACTCTAAAAGTTCTAGAGCTTGCAACGGTTGCGGCTGAAATAGCCGTGCGGATAATCAGTCTACTGATTTGATAGTAGACACCGTGCGGGGCGGTAAATACCCCGCGTTTTACGGCAAAGTGATTGTAATTAGGAGAAACAAAACAATCAAGTTGGGGGACAAACCCCGCCTTTGCCCCTTGCGTAAAAAGCAAGAATATGTCATTATGAGGAAACAAAAAAAATGAGAAATGAAACAAGTGGATTTGTAGGTGATTTTAAGCGGGAATATTTATTGAGCGGTGTTCATAGCAAACCAAAGATGCGCCATACGTTTTGTATGATTGCGCCCGTATTTATGGACGGTTTGAAACACTCGAAGCGGGCCAAGGTCTACGCTGTTAATACAAGCCTAATCGGGCAGGTTGAATTAGCAGAATGGGAGATATTAGAAACAAGCGCCGCCCCCTCTTATTCAGAGGAGGCGGCAATATGACAAAAGCAGATAAGGCGTTATGTATCATCTACGACATTCAGGCGGCGCTTATCCCTATCGGCTTATTCGGCACGATTATATCAGTGGTAATCCTGTATACAATCGGCGCAATAATCGGAGACTTGAACATCGCAGAATACAGCGGATTTCTACTCCCTGCCTGTGCCCTCATCTACGGCATACTTCACATCGCCACCATCTTAATAGAGTATCCAGAGCGTAAGAGGACGGAAAAGCGCATAAGAGATGAGCGCCATAAGTGGGAGGCGGCGACTGCGGAAGGAAGAGCCATGAGAGACGAAAGGATAGAGCGCAGAGGCGAAGAGGCCGAAGCTTTCCTGAAGAATCTAGCAAAAGAGAGGGAAGCCGCAAGACTAGAGAGACTAGGGAGAATAGCCAGTAAGCAAAGAATGAGACAAGCAACCAATAAGCAATAACCAATCAATGGCCGTAGCAATACGGCCTGTCTTTTTATCAATACCAAAGACAACACAACAATTAACAAAACACAAAACAATAAGCAAGCAAAACAAACAGCACTAAACTAACAAGCTGCATCAGGCGCTGCAATCATGATATAACCTAGCCACGCACGGCGCAACGCCTAAGGCAAACCCGCAGGGCGGCAGGAGGAGAAGACACGAGCAGAGCGGCAACACAAACCACATCACAAACACACAGTTGCTAACTCATTGCACAGGAACAAGATAGCGCACCCACGAACAGGCGCAGGCGCACTTTTAGGCACATTATTATCGGTTTCTTATTATTCGTGTTGTATTTACAACGCCTATAGCGTGTCCTGTGGCGCATGGCGGGGGGCTTCCAGCAGGGGGCGGGGGGAGGAAACCGGACTATCCTAAAATACCGGAAATCTCCGGGTTGATCGCGTGTTTACCTGCACGACAAACCCCGGCAGTATGTTACACGCTGCCGGAAAGCCCCGGATTTAGAGGCGGTTTCCAACATGCTTACATAAATATGGTATCCGCGCTATACTGAATCAAGGAGGCGTTGATGCAGAATACGTCACAACAACCGTGGCTTTCAATTCGTTTGTTGATTGGAAATCCTGTCTTTATTACAGCAATTACCACGTTTATTATCTCTCAAATGGCGAAAGCCCTCATTACTTTTTTGCTGAACCGGGAAAAAAGCTTTAAAGAAATATTCTTAACGCTTGTCTGGAGTACCGGCGGTATGCCCTCGAGCCATGCGGCACTGGTATCTTCGATGGCCACGTCGACCGCGCTTTACGAGGGTATCTCTTCAACTGTTTTTGTAATTTCACTCTTTCTTGCGTTGATTGTAATTCGTGATGCGCTTGGTGTCCGCAGAGCTGCTGGAATGCAGGCGCGGGCTCTCAACTCACTGGGACGGGATATGTCAGGCAAGCTTGATATTGACTGGCAGCCGGTTAAAGAAATCCAGGGACATACCCCGCTTGAAGTTACTATGGGCAGTATTCTTGGTATTACCTGTGCAATTCTTTTATGGCTTTACGAGATTTTTCTCTAGCATGATATACCAAAAATGAGCAGATTCAAAACTGAAGACGCGCTGGTACTCCGAACCAGGGCCTGCGGCGAATCAAACCGCGAGGCATTCTTTTTAACCGGCGGACAGGGAATTATTCGTGCTATCGTGTATGGCGGCCCAAAAAGCAAACTCCGTGCGATGGTGTCGCCGTTCCATTCAGGCGTTGTATACCTTTATCATGACCCTGTGCGGGACAGTTATAAAGTTTCTGATTTTGATGTGCGTTTTTGGCATCCGGGTATTCGGGAAAATTACGAACGGACAATGGCGGCGGGGGCTTTATGCGAGACTATTCTTGCCGGACATGGCGGCGGTTTCTGGCGAGAAGCGCTTGATCTTGCCTGCGCCGTATTTGCAGCGCTTGAAGATGCCGGAACAGAACTTTGCTCCAGCATCGTCGTCTACTTTTTATGGAAATGGGCGGAGCTCCTTGGCGTACGGCCTGAGTTTCCCCGCAATGCCGCCCTTTCGTATTCCAGCGCAATCAGGTGGCTTTATACGCTTGAACCGCTGGAACTTTCCGCATTAAACAACCATATCCCCGATGGGGGAACATTATGCACGGCAAAAAATCTGTGTATGGATATACTTGCCGCCGCATTTGGCAGGAGGCTTCCCAGTTGGAATTGGTAAAACGTTGCGTTCCCGTTGTGATTCTTGTTATCTGTGCGTCATGCGCCACCGGCCCCCGTGAATTTTCGGCGTACCTTTCCTCGCCTTCGGCAGAACTGCGGCTTTTTCCCCGTGGGGCGGAGTATTACATTTCGGTAGATCGCACGAAAAACAGTGTTATCTACGATACCTTTTTCCCCGCGGAAGAACTAAGCGATACAACGCTCCGTTCAATCATCAATAACGTAAAAAAAATCACATTTGCCGTGTATCAGAACACTCCGCGGCAAGGCGTTCTCGCGGTTCTTCACGGCGGCGGCTATCCGGTATTTCGCAGTATGTTTTATTTTGGTTTTAGCTCCAAATGGAAAAAAGTTGTGACGAAACATGGGAACTACTGGCAATCAAAAAAAGAGAATGTCACCGTTGCCCTTCGCCGAAATGTAATTCTTATTGCCTTTGGCGACGTGATGTTTGAGGAGTCCGGCGTTATCGCTCCGGCGATTTACGATGCCTTTCAAAGCGGCGCGATGGCAGGAGGCTGGACACCCAAGGCAGATTTTCTCAACGTTTTCTTTGCAGAAAATGACATACCCCTCAACTTACCTGTGACAAACATCATATTTAACCTTAAATCGCGTAAGAGTCACTTTGAACTGAACTTCCGGCTGGAAATGCCTGGCCCAGCACAGGCAAAACTCGCAGCGTCGTTAATTACGCTGATGCGCCGGGGGCTTCCACCACGCGAGACATCAGAATTTCAGGTAGCCGATATTCTCCTTGCAAACCCCGTACAAATTGACGGTAATGCTGTGCTCATTACGACAGCCCCGTTCAGCGCGGGAGATCTTCGCAGTTTCTGTGAACGTGTCTTGCGTTAGTGTTCTGCCGGAACACAAGTTAATCAGCGTTATTCTGAATCAAGCTGGAAACTAAAATTCTCGAATGTCCCAATTATTGATGAGTGTTTCAGCGGAAATCTTCCAGTTGTTTCTATGCTGATGCACCCAACGGCGAATGGCAAAAAACTGCCCGGCGCTTCGGACGGGGCTTTCTCTTGCACGAAGAAGGAACCGCGCAAGTTTTTTAAGGGGCAAATGCGCGTAAACTGTATTGTTTTCAGCTTGTTTAACATCGGGCAGCAGATTTTTAAGAAAAAAATGCCAAAAACTTCGATTGTTGGGAGGGGAAATTTCGGGCGGGGGGCCATCGAAGCGGAGATGCACATGATGTGTACAGCGGATTTCTTCACCCCAGAGCCATGCGCGAAACCCAAAATCCATAAGCTGCCACTGAGGATGGGTAATGTGCGCATCAAACCCGCCCAATGCGAGAAATCGCTGGCGGTCGTAGATGCCGGCTGCATCAAAAGGATATATTGAAGCGGCATCCTCGTGGGCAGCCGCATACGGCAGCGTCTCAAAATGCCCGCGCCTGAACACCGGTGAAATTACTGTGGGAAGCGGTTCGAACTGGGCATTTTGAAAAACAGGCACCGTACACAGTCGGCGGAACCAGTTGCCAAACGGAGCTGAAGAATGATGCTCCAGCGGCTGGACAAGGCGCTCAGCGATTTTTGCCGCCGTTACACCGTAAAGTAAATGAAGATCATTCCACAACACAAAAAAAAGAGGACTGCGCTGTTCAAGCGCCGCAATGTTAATCTGCCCGCCCAGCGTTACTTTTTCGGAGAGCAAAATAAATTTAACATGCGGAAACGCCGTCGAAAGCTCGTCGATTTCGTAGTGGACATCAGGATTTTCCAGTGAAACAATATAATCGAATCCTGCCTTGCAAAGCTCGTTAAATATTTGCCGTCGCGGGTAGCGCGCCCCGCGATTCAGCAGCACCGCCGATACTCCTGTTGTCGCTGCCCGTTCAGCGCCGCCGATGATTGTATACGGCGGCGGCGTCCAGGGCATATCCTGTGTATCAAAAGTTATAGGTGTAATACTCATCGCACTGTCCACACAATGTTGTCCAGCGTCCTTCGCAATGTTCGTGATAGCGTTCCGTACCGCGCTCCCAAATCACACCGGGTTCTTCAGTAAAAATATTCCCTAAAGCCTGAATCATGCCTTTTTCTGATGACATTACTCCCAGGCTTGCCGTGCGGCAGGCGGCGACAGTTCCGTCAATGAGAATGGGCATGTCTCGCATCAAATGCCAGCAGGGATTGCGAATGATAGGGCTGATGTCTCCTGCACGAAGCTGAGCGCACATTCCGCAAAAATCATCATATTTCTGAATAATCACCTTTGCACCCGCTTCTGTCCAGAAGCGGTAAAACTGTTCGATGTCGTCTTCCGCATCGCGCACCCGAATTGCCTGCACATAAACCGCGCCGGGAAAAAGCCGGAGCAGCGTTGTGACAAGTGCTGTTGCCTCTTCGAAGCCTTCACCATGAAGAGTACGATACCGGGAAGGTGCGGCTGCATCAAGCGAGACAATCCACGACAGCGGTGCCATGCCGTTTTCTCGCGCAGCGGCGGTGCTGGCGCTGGAGGCAAGTCGGTCAAGAAGGGGCGCATCCCAACCGAGACCGCATGTTTCGATGATCAGCGAAAGTTCCCGCCGGGCAAGTACGGCTTCAATAAGCTGTTCTTTTTCAGGATGAAGGGCAAATTCTCCCCACAATGAAAGATCAATCACACCATCGCCGGCAAAACCGACGATTTTATCAAGCACAGATTCAAAGTTTTTGAGCGCCATGAACTCAACAGGCCGTTCCGTGGAGCCGTCATACGGACAAAAAGAACAGCGTTGCGGGCAGCGTGATGCCACCATCACCGGAAAAAAGGCCGGCAATGTACGCAGTAACGAAGGTTTTTCCCCAAGCACCTTTTCCGCGCACCGATAGTCACTCCACGGTGCGTTACGAAGACGCTTGATAAGCAGCAAATTCCGTTTCGAGTCTGCGGCAAGATTAAGCCGGTGATTGCGAAGATCAACTGGAGCAATTTCAGTTTCAATGTCAAACGAGTTAATATCTTTTTGCAGTACGTTAAAGACCGTCTGCCGCTCAATAGGAAGTTCAGCATCACCGTTAAGACGGGCAAGGAAGGCAATGGTTGAAGGCAGCAGCAGTTCCGGTGCAAGGCCGTCCGGCCAGCCGTCAGCATAGGCATATTCTGCGGCAAAGCGGTTCATGCGTGCAACAAGCGCTGCGGCAAGGCCCCCGTCAAGCAATGGTGTATCTGCCCAGGCATAATAAATAAAATCAAAGTCCGCCGCCGCGGCGGAAAGTGTTTCAAAAAAGGACTTTGTGGTCCATGCCGGTTTTTTTATGAGTTCGATGTGTTCGATAAAGCCGGGAATACGGCCTTCATCAAAATCTTCATTTACAAGGAGGACAACCTTCGATACGTTATCCAGCGCCGCCGCGCACTCTAACGTGAGCCCAAAAGCATTCTTTCCCGATTCGAGCTCCTCAAAGGCACTCTCCCGTAACGCCCCTCCAAACAAAACCGCAATGGCATCCATATCCCCATTATCGGCAGCAATTCCAAAATTCGGAAATACACATCAGAAAAAAAGACATCCGGCGGTGTCCAGCCGTGGAAAACAGAGTGCGTCTGAGAATTCAAAGAAGAGCAGGCTGCGCAAAAGACTGAAAACAGTGCGGCCAAAGCCTATCGGGGCAGGCCTACATTTTTACACGTCCGCGGAAGCTGCGCGCAAGAGTCAGACGGTCGGTGTATTCTAAATCGCCGCCCACTGGCAGCCCCGATGCAAGACGAGTTATTTCCGCGCCGGTATTCTGAAGTATTTTTTGCAGATAGAGCGCTGTTGTGTCGCCTTCGACTGTCGGGTTTAGCGCGATAATCACTTCGCGGACATTGTTGCTCTGAACACGCTGCATCAGCGTATTCAGAGCAAGATCATCAGGGCCAACACCGTCAAGCGGCGCGATAAGCCCGCCCAACACATGGAAGCGTCCGCGAAACTCTCGTGATTCTTCAATAACGCGAATGTCAAGAGGGCGCGCCACCACACATATCAGCGTGGAATCACGCGCCGGATCGGAACAGATAGGGCATGGATCGCGCTCAGTCCAACTTCCACAGAGGGAACAACGCCGGATAGCATCATGCAAGGCATCCAACTGGCGGGCAAGCGCCTGTGCGTAGGACCGGTCGTTTTCAAGAATATGATAGGCCAGCCGGCTTGCGCTTTTTTTACCAATACCAGGCAATTTGGCAAGACTTACAACCAGCGCATCAATAGCATTCATGATTTGTCGTCAGAGGAAAAAGCGCTTGAAATATCAGAGACTATGCTGCCCATTTCAGAACTGAGCTCACCACGAATCTTTTCTATAGCATCATTTACCGCCGCCTGGACGAGATCCTGAAGCATTTCGCAGTTTTCTGGCTTGACAATGCTTTGTTCAAAGCGCACAGCATTCAATTCCATACGCCCATTCATGTCAACTTCAACCATGCCGCCGCCGGCACGTCCGGTAACACCGACTTCTTCCATTTTTTCCTGAAAATTGCCCATCTGTTCTTGTAGTTTCTGGGCGTTCTTAATAAAATCCTGCGGATTTATGCGCATATATCTAACTCTCCTTATGAACTGATTATCTCGCCATCAAACATTCGCCTAACCAGCTCAACTTCCGGCGGAATATCTGCGGAAGCTTTTTGAGCCGCCTCTTCTGGTGGTGATTGAACTTGAGGCGGCGGCGCACCGGTGGCAAGGTGCTGTTCAAAACTTGCCGTAAGCGAAAGCCTTGGAGCAGAGGTGCCGGAAGACGGGGCATCCGAGGATGCCCCGTTGTTGTTTGAGGCACTTTCGTTCGACGCATTCTGTCTTATTCCTACCGCCGTGTTATTTTCGCCGGGCGTGGCCCACTGTCCCTGAATTATCGCGCGTACATGCTCCACGGTTTTAGAAAGCTCTCGCGGTGAAACCCAGTTTTCCAGCGCGGCAAGCCGCGCCGCAGCGCTTTCAAGCTCAAACCGCGGCGAAATCGAGTAACGAATATTCCGGAAAAGCTCAAGCACAATCCGCACGGCTTCTTCCAGGCGGCTTTCGTCATACGCGGCAAGAACGCTCTGTGAAAAACGCCCTGCGCTATGTCCCAAAAGACTCTCTTTGGTAATACCGCATTTGATAAGCAACATACTACGGTAATATGCTGCCAGATCTATCGTAAATTGCTCTATTGAAACGCCCGATTCGATGATGTTGTCCAGCGTCTTGAATACCGCGCCGGTATCGCCTGTTGCGCAGGCCTCTGCCAGTATGTTCAGATTGTCCAGCCCCACAAGACCGAGTTTTTCATGAATAAGCTGCGTACGGATGTGTCCGCCGGAAAACGAGGCAACCTGATCAAAAAGCGTGTAAGCATCTCGAAGGCTGCCGGTTGACTCGCGGGCTATCCAAAACAGCGCTTCGTCTTCCGCCGTAATGTTAAGCTCGGCACATGCATCTTTAAGCAATTCCTGAATCGTCTCCAACGGAATAAGCTTAAAGGCGAACTGCTGGCAGCGGCTTTTAATCGTTGCCGGAACCTTGTGTAATTCTGTTGTGGCAAAGATAAAGACGATATACGGTGGTGGTTCTTCGATAGTTTTAAGCAGTGCGTTGAATGCGCTGGTAGAAAGCATGTGAACTTCGTCAATGATATAGACTTTGTAGCGTGAGGCATTGGGCGGAAACAGCACTTCGTCCTTGATTTGCCGTACATCGTTCACGCTGGTATTTGATGCGCCGTCAATTTCGATAACATCAAGCCCTGAACCCTTGCTGATTTCACTGCAACTGGGACATTCGCCGCAGGGTTCGGCGGCAGGGCCTTTTTCACAGTTGAGCGCCTTGGCAAGGATACGCGCTGCACTTGTTTTACCACAGCCGCGCGGGCCAGAAAAAAGATAGGCATGCGCCGTCTGCCCACTTTGTATTGATGCGGAAAGCGTTGCGCTTACAAATTCTTGTCCGGCAAGCTCGCCAAAAGTTTTAGGCCGCCGCCGTGTAGCAGTTACTTCATACGCCATACTCCAAGATACCATGTTTGGCAGATCATGTACAGGGCTTCCGTTGTTCACGGAGACGAAATTATCATTTTTCATTTACAATTCAAAATCCGGTCACTGGACAATTTTCAATTTCTGTATTATAGTGAACGACGCAACTTTTCAAGATGATGCGGGTCAAATTATTGAGGATAAGAGGATGGAACGAACAACAGCAGCTCAAGTAATTATTGCGGTAATTCCTATAGTTGGCATTGTCATGGGTTCTATCGTGGTATTTTTTTATTTGCTTTGGCATCATAAACGAAAGACACTTTTGATTCAAACAAAACAATACGAGCCCCACCGGTTTGACTTGGAATCGTTCTGTTTGTTTTGCGGCTTGCTTCTTGGCGGTATTGGACTTTGTCTTACCATATTTTTGCAACTGGTTAATGGCAGAGGGATTGGTCTTCTTGGAGGAGTTATTCCACTTGCAATCGGTGTTTCACTCTTGCTGTATTTTGTCATTAAGCGTTGCTTAAAAGATTAATGTCCGCAGAGCTGGAAGACCTTGCGGGGCTCTCTGGTCTTGATGATACAAAGATTGCTCAACAGATCTGCAGCGGTCAAAGTGAGTTATTTCGTCTTTTGGTGGAGCGGCATCAACAGCATGTTTACGCGCTGGGAATGAGTTTCTTCCATAATATGATCGATTGCGAAGATTTTACTCAGGAAGTTTTTCTGAAGGCGTATCGTAATCTTGGGCAATTTAAAGGAAAATCACGGTTTTCCACATGGCTTTATCGCATTGCCTATAATACGGCCATAAACAGCGTAAAGCGCCGCAAGGAATATGTAAGTCTTGCGGAAAACGACGAGCAGGAATCGGCGATGCGCACTCCTGATGAAGAAAATATTAGAGAAGCCGCGCTGCTGGCAGTACGGCAGGCGGTGGCAGAATTACCGGAGAAATACCGTGTATGTATAGATTTGTTTTTCTTTTATGACCGGTCGTATGATGAGATCGAAGCAATTACTGGTGATCCGGTAAACACGGTTAAATCTCACGTATTTCGGGCAAAGAAAATTTTACGGCAAAAACTCAAAGATATTTGAGGAGGAACAACAATGAATTGTGATACAGTAGTGCGTCATCTTTATGAAGATGACATTGATTATAACAAAGAACCGAAACTTTCGCTTCTTAGCCGTTTGTGCTTTACGGTGCATTATCTTTTGTGCCCTGCCTGCGCAGTACAAAAACACAAACTTGAAACAGCAAAACGCCTGCTGCGCCAAAGCTGTATCCCCCCCTCCCCCGCTAGGTTGAGTGAGACCATCATGATGGCAATTGATATGAAATACTATGGCAAAACAGCGCTTTTACCCGAAGCGATTCCTCTCCGTATCTGGATAGTTTCTGGTATTTTTATCGTATTATCGTTATCTAGTGCCTACTTTGGCCTTGATTTTAATACCATTGCTGATAAAAACGGCCTTTCATACCTGCTTCCGGTAGGTATTACGATAGGTGGTGTGATAACAGCCTATGGGGCAATGTTTATCGGCACACACCTTGATACGCTTTGTGAAAAATTTGGGCTTGGCACGAGCCGTTAAATCAAGCAGAAGTTCTCCGTGAGCCTGTCCTAAAATCCTGTTTGCCTGGATGTGTTCAGTTATATAAGCTCGTAGTAGTTAGCTGTATCGCCCTGTTTTCTGTGCGGGGCTGCGGGCCGCATCAATACCGGATTGATGCGTTCATGCGCTTCTTCGCTGACAAGATTAGTCAATTTTGAACGGATACAGAGGCGAGTCAACAGGCGGGCATTAACAACAGGACGGCCAACTGCCGTGTACCCGGTAAGCGGAGACCAACTAAAACTACATTCACCAAAATCAATGCCAAAACACCAGGGGCCGCTTTTGATGTTCCCCGATGATATGTCAAGCACGAAGCGCGCCGCCTTGTGTGCCGGGCTCCCCTCCCAGCCGCGCAGCGCCGTACTGTAGGGCTTTGTTTTAGGTGAATATGCAACGGCAAGGCGCTCCAGCGGCGACCCAAACGCAGCAAGCACCATATCGCCGCAGCAGCCAATAATTACAGCACCGGCTTTAACAAAAAGATCTTTAACTTCCCCTCGGAACTGATCAAAATTCCCGCCAACAACTCGTACTTCGCCGGTGCTTTCAAGCTCGTTCAGTTTTGGATTTCGTACCGTGATAATCGCCGCCTGCACAATCATCCCCTGGCGGGGCAGCGGTTTTTTCGTAGCGATAAGCCGGCGGAGGTTATAGGGCGAGATAACTTCAGCAAAAGAAAGCCGGACAGACCGTGCCATTCGGCTGCGTGCGGTGTACGCACATACTACTGAGCATAATGCCGCGCTCAATGAACTGAGTGCGGGTACCAGCGGGTCAATCCAACGTCCTGAATGAATATACGCATAACAAAATCCGCCATATATGATAATACACAATAATCCCCCCGTGATAAACGACGCAGCAAGACGCAATTTTACCATAATCAAAATAACTATCAGTACCGCGACAAGTGCGTTGACCATCACATCCCGCCTGTCTACAACGGTAATTACCGCACTGGTAAGCAGCGCGTTGGCAAGCAATGCGGCATTCCGAACAGGGTTAAGCCGTTCCCAGCGGGCTGTTTCATCAACACTTCCTTCTATGCTTCCCAAAAGACAGAATGCATTATTAAGCGCCAGCATCAACATTTCACGTATTGAGGTTAATTCCTGATACACTTCGCGGACAATATCGTATTTTTTAAGCTCGGCATCGCGCAGTGCGATTAATTTTTCCGTGCCGGCAGCGTCAAGCTTTTCTTCGGCAATAAGCTTTTCAAACGAAAGTTCTATCTGCTGACGAAGCTCGCTGCTGAAAAAATTACCCAGCGCTGCATAATACGCCGTCCGCATATCTACCCAACGTGCCTTTAATGCATCGTTGTGCTCATCCAAAAGCCGTTCTTGAATTTCAGCGGCACGTTCATAAAGAAACGGCGGATACCTGTCGGGAGATATGTCTCCATACCTGGCAAAACTCATTTCAGCAGCAAGCAACCGGTAGAGCGTCTTGTCAAGATCATCATATTCAAGAAAAAGCTTGAGCGGTATCGTTCGAAAATCATCTGCACCTTTGGGGATTTCGACAAGAAGGGCGCCCGACAAATCAAGCATCGCTTCGATTTCGCGCGTATTCGGCTTGGTGGTTTTGAGTGCTGTCCATACAACATGCTCAATAGTGGCATCCTCTCCCTGGATATAGGGCACAATACGGCGAAGTCTGCCATCCTGGTCGGCAAAAACACGGGAATACCCTGCAGTATGAATACCGCCTACAGGAGTTTCACCAGAGGTGTTCACAACTGTAAGCCGGGCATCCGCTGGAATAAACACTTTGCCAAAAACACTCATCGCTTTTTCCAGTCTGAGCGCTCCGGCTTCTTCGCTCCGTATCGCCGCTCTTAACAGCCGTTCTTTGCTCTGTTCCGTGAGTCGCTGGGTTTCGGACACAAAACGGGACGCATCCTGAGGGGCTATCGAACCAAGTCGTATGCCATCAAAAAGATTTCTGATATTCCCAGTGATCGTCTTAAATTCTTCATCAAAATGATAGAGCAACTCTGAACCGCCAGCCTGCTCCCCGCCGCCGCCGCCCAAAAGCGGCGCAAGAAGCACAAGACTGCCCGCAGACATCTCACTAAGCGTCATAACGACATGGGCGGCGACAGAGGGCGGTATAACCTGCTCAACTGCGCCATTTGAGGTATCAATAATAAGTATTTCGCGGGCAATAGGAGGATTTTGACGAAACGATGAAAGAAAATCATACTCCGCGCCAAATGAAGTACCCGTACCAGCATGAACAAGCAGCATAAGTACCGCACCGGCAGCAATGCCGGGAACCATGAGGCGTCCAATGATAATTTTTTTGGTTATATATGCAGCCACAGAATATCTTATCATACTACTACTACTCAAAATATGCAACGCGGCGGTATACGTTACTTTACTTGTTGTCTTGCTTTGATGCTGGACTAAACTAAAACTCTTGTATATCATACGCATGTTTGGAAGAGCTGTAATGACAATAAAAGCAACCCGGATATTTCTACTTGGTCTGTGTGCGGCAAACATTCTTATGTCGACCTGTTCTACATTATTTAAGTCCTCGGCCGCGGATGCTAAACCGGACGACAGCGCGGTTCAAAGCACTCAAACGTCTCCTCCAGATTCTGCCCCACAATCAAAAGCGCCGCCGGAGGAGGCAGCGTCAGAACCAGCCCAGACAGCATCAGAGCACCCGCAACCCGCACCAGCCGCCGCACTTCTCCCTCAGGCGCCGGCAGAAGAAACCGCACCAGCAAAGAACGTAGACAGCCTGAAAAACACCATCTGGCAATTGACAGAACTAAGGATTGGCGTTGGTTCTATCATGCTTGATCGCACACTCATGACGGGAAACCAAATGAATGATTACTTTACGTTGCAATTTGTAAACGAAGGAATAAGCGGGCGGGCGGCACCCAACAGATATTTTGCCCCGTATGCCTTGCTGGATGGCAACAATCTTATGATACGGCCTATAGCAGGAACGCTTATGTCGCCGCTTACCACGATTGGCGTACTTAACGAAGACCGTTATTATGCGTTACTGCAAAACATTACTCATTGGGACTCTAAAGATAATATTTTGCACCTTTATATTCCAGCAGAAAAAGAAGGGATTGAAGTTGTTATGGTATACAAACCTCAATAAGGGGTGACCGGAATATGAGCTTTATGTTACACTAACCAAGTTATGGGAGATATTATTCATATTGCACTCAAACTTGCACTGGGTGGATTAGCGTCTGTTTTTGCAATCGCAGTATGGGCGCGGACCCGGGATGCATCATGGCTTTTTGTCGTGCTGGGGATACTTGCTTTCTATACTGAAACAATCTATTTTATTCTTGAGCGCCTTGGCTTTACTTCAGATCTTTTTATTGTCAATCAAATTATGGTGCTGCCCATAGTATTTTCGTCCCTTCCTCCGCTGTTCTTTATCACCGCTTTTCTTATCATTCTGATAAAAAAAAGACGGCTCTAATTTAAATTTTTGTAGATTCAATTTTTATGGTTTCATAAAATATGTTTTTTATGCGGAAAATTTGATGTGCCAAAATCCAAGCTAACAAGTGCGCTTGCTCATACCACAGATTACAGATTACGATGTTTTAACCGATATATTAAGAATAAAGCCTGATTGCAGAATTTGCTCCGGTATACCGGCGTAGAACCAAAACCAAAAATCAGGAACATGGAACCAGAATGAATATAAATTTTTTTTATCTAAAACGGGGTATTGCAGCTGTTGTAACACTCCTTGCAGCGGTTTTTTTTATTTTGCATCTTGTAACATACCTTACTGCAATGAAGTACGCGAAACAAATTAGTGCGGCGCCTGTTGACTATTCGCAGGCGGAAAACTGGCTTAGCCTTGACGGCCGGGGCGGTGAAAAACCTGTTGATGTTTTTTTTCTGTATCCGACATGTTATTTTGTTGATAAAGCTGATTTTTGTCCGATAGACGATCCCGACATGCGCAGCGAAGCGCAAAAATTGCGCGATGCACACAGCGGTATCTTTGACCATGCTAATTTCTTTGCGCCGTATTACCGTCAATTAAGCATTCCGTATATAAAAAAGACTATGATATTGAACGTTTTGGATAAAGCGGTAGAAGTTATTCCGCTGGCAGATTGTAAGATCGCCTTTGAATACTATTTGCAAAACGACAACCATGGAAAGCCCATCATTTTTGCTTCTCATTCACAGGGCACGGTGGTTATGAAAGAACTGCTCGTATGGATGCGGGAAAAACATCCGCAAGTACTCGATAGAACTATCGCCGCATATCTGATTGGTTTTGCGCTGAATGAAAAATATGTCAAAAAAACCGGCCTTGATTTTGCGCGGGGCAGCAATGATACCGGAGTTATTATTTCGTATAACACAGAATCACCTGCGGCAAAATATAATCCCTTTCTCTTTATGCGGCGTGGTACGCTCGCAATAAATCCTATTAACTGGAAAAAGGACGAGACGCACGCGCCCAAGGATGAGAGTCTTGGCAGTCACGTCCGATTCGGCGACACGGTGCCGGTTGATTGTTTTAATTTTGCCGACGCGCGCCTCAATCTGAAACGCGGATCAGTAGTAACGAACGCGGACATCAACGATGCCTATTGGGCTGTGGGCGTACTTCACCGTTACGATTATGATCTGTTCTATTATGATTTACAGCACAATGTACGTACGCGCATAGCTGCATTTCTGGGAAATCTAAATCCGTAGCCTATGCGCAAGCAGCGGTGCTTTTTAATGGGCGCGGGAGGGCATTTCACGCTCTACAATCAAGCCTATAGCGCTTTGCGCTATCTTAAGAGTTCTGGCAATTTCTTCTGGAGTCCATCCCATGCGGGTAAGACGGATGGCGTCTTCGCGCTGGGCAGGAGTTAGAACACTATCAGTCTGTTTTACGCCGTCTTTTTTAAGCATATCACCAATAACTTTTGCAAACTCTTTTGCTTCATTATAAAGCGTTGTCATACGCCCTTCAAGCTCAGCGCACCACTGACGCGCTTTTTGCATATCTTCAATACGATGTTCAATTTCGATAAGTTTGGCATCAAGCGTTGAAAGCTGTTCGGAAGTTTCAATAACTTTGGCGTTCTCGCTCATAAGATTGTCAACAGCTGCTTTGATTTGGGTAAGTTCTCCAGAAAGATGTGCGATGGTCGATTCAAATTGACGCGCCATTTTTTCAGATTCCTGTAGTGAACGGAAATTTTTGTCGATGCCTTCACTAGTAACATCCAGCAGTTCGTTTTTCTTTTCGATACGCTGATATTTTTCTTCAACATCCTGGAGCGCGTCAGAAAGTTTGCGAAACTGAAGTTGAAGTTCTCGCAGCACATCGTCATGTGCGGTAAGTGACAGCAATTTTTCATCAACAGCCGCAGAGGTCTGGAGAAGTCTGCGAAAGTTTTCTTCCATAAGGTCAATACGCCGCTGCTCGGTAAGAAAGCGCGTCATCTTGGCATTTACTTCATCTTCCATGCGCTTGATTTTGGCAAACTGGCTTTCCATATTATCAACATCTGCTTTTTGAAGAGCAAGCCGCTGAAGATCATCACGTATATCTTCCATCGCGCGCGTAAGCTCGTTTTTCATTTCAATCGTTTTATCAATTACTTTGCTTTGCTGGAAAAATTCATGAATCTTTTCTTCAGCACTGCTGATTGAATATTCAAGATGTTTTGATTTTTCATCTGCACCGGCAAGAAGTTTCTCTTGATAATGTGTCAGCTCTGTATGTATTTCGTTAATAGAATTTTTTATAACAGTTATTTTATCTTCATTTTCGGTGTATGCGGTATCTGACTTGCTTCGCATTTCATCAATCGATACATTCAGCTTTTTAAGTTCTTGATTAAATCCGTCCAGCGATTCATCAAGCGCTTTACACGACGTAGCAAGACGCTCTGCTATTTCGTTGTTTTTTTCGTCAACTTGTTCCGCAATACGCTTCTGCTCATTTTCAATTTCACGCACGTATGCTTTAAGTTTATCGGCGCTTTCAAGTGAAGTACGGCTGATTTCGGTACTCAGCACGGCAAGAGACGACTCACGCAGTTCAGCAAAATCATTTTTTAATTGTTCTTTCAGTGCGGCAAGAGTTTCTTCCGCATGATCCATCTGTTCACGTGAACTTTGCTCAATGCTTGCTGCGGCATTCCTTATACGCTCAAACTCATTCATAAATGCCGCATCAAGTTCCGCCGATTTTTTACGCAGGCCGTCATCAAAGGCAGCTTCAATCCTTCGACATTCTGCTTCCTGATTTTCGGTAATTGTTGCAAAGCGATTGTTCAGCGCATCACGCCATTCAGTAAAACGTGTTTCTATATGTTCGCTGCGCCGTTCTAAATTCGCCTGAAAGCTGTTTTCAAAAATACGCAGATTTTCTTCAGTATGTTCGTATGCATCTTTCTTGATACGTTCAATTTCACTTTCTATGTCATGCAATTTTGTTTTGATATGATTAATTGAATTTTCAAAATCTGCAGTGACCGTATCACCTAACGCACGTGCGTTCTCTTCAAATGAAGCTATCTGTTTGCGGATGCTTTCCTGGGTGCTTTCAAGTTGTAGCCGGAATTCCGCATCCATCGAACGCGCCGCATCCATGCTCACATTCATCCGCTGCTTAAACGCTTCTTCAGCCTTTTCAAATGCAGCAAAGTGTTCTTTCGCTGTTGCCAGGGCAGCATCTTTCGCGTTTGACGCAAGCCCTTCAAGTTCGGATTTAAGTGCGGCGATATGTTTGTCCACGCCTTCACGGTGATGTTCAAGTTCACGGTCAATGTCTTCACGATGGCTAACAAGATGAGAGCTGACATTTTCACGATGGGCGGCAATATGTTTGTCAACACCATCACGATGATCAGCAAGTGTCGCATCAATGGAATCAAGACTGTTATTGACACGCGCCTCAAGTGCGGTAATCGATGTCGTTACCCGTAATTCCAGCGCATTTATATCTGATGCCGCTTCACGCAAATCTTCCGCTTCTTTGCGCAGTTCGCCAAGCTCACAATCAATATCATTTTTGATGCGCGCCGCCCGCTCTTCCGTCTGAGCGCGAAATGCCGCGTAGATTTCATCCTCAAGTTTTCCTGCGCGCTCGCCCGCGTGGTCAACGGCTTCTCTCAGCAATGCCGTGATAAGTTCCGTATCACGCTGAATATTTGCCGCCCGCACCGCCTCAGCCTCGCGGATTTTTTCCTGATGTCCGGCAAAGATTGCTTCAAGATTTTTCTGTTGTTCATCTGAGCTGCTTTCAAAAGCGCGTTGTTCTTCCTCAAGCGTAGTCCGCATTGTTCGTGCGGCATTTTCAAGCGCCGTATCCATTTCCGTTTGATTGCTTTTTAGCGTTGTATCCATATTTGATTGGGCTTTCTGCAGCATTGCATCCATATTTGTTTGAACGCTTTCCAGCACGGTACTCATATTTGACTCTGCACCTTGAAGCGTTGTATCCATCGTTATTCGCGCATTTTTTAGCGCCGCATCCATTCCTGTTTTCGCATCTTCAAGCGCCGTAACCATGTCTTGCTTCACCACATTTAATTCAGCACGCTGACGAGCTATCGTTTGGGAAAATTCAGTCTCTCCAGCGGCTATCGTGGTAATAATGGCGTTCTTGCCTTCATTCACTTCTTTGGACAGTGCGTTCAATGCACTGTCTACTGTATTTTCCAGATTTTCATGGCCAGCTTTGATGCCGGCAAGAAGCTCATCAAACTTTTCTTTTACACCGGAAATTCGCACGGCAATGTTTTCAACAAATTCGCTTTCTGATGCAATGCGCTGGAGGTTATCCTCAACCCGTCCAGTCATCCTGAAAAGCTCGCCCAGTGTTGTGTCGTAGTCACGCAAGCGGCTGTTTATTGTATCAATAAGTTCTTGTCGTCCGTCAAGTTCACCCAGTACTTTTTGAAGGTTCGCCAGGATCGCCTTTGCGGAGCTTTTCTCCGCGGCAAGAATCGAGCCGTAGTTGGTAACATCATTCTTTTTTTTATCTATATATTGTGAAAGTTCCTCTTTGAGCCGTTCTTCAAGCTGCTTGCCATAAGTTCGCGCCGCTTGCAAATTCCGGTTCCGCTTGTCCGTTAACCGGAACACTACAAAAGCAGCTCCTACAACAATAAGCGTAATAAAATTACCAGTCGAGAAAAAATCCATACGTTCAAGTTTACCACAGACCTTCCAATTGTGGACAGGGGACAGCTGGACTGCCAATCTTGAGACCGAATTAAGTCGTGTGGCTGTTGCCCGCCGCTGTCGTATGGCCTTTTCTGGGTGAATGGGGCGCGCGAAACATTGAGCGCGTCCCTCCGGCAAAGTTAATGGGCAGTGGACAGCCGGTTTTGCTGTCTACTGCCCACTGCCGAAACCCGCCGCACAAGGCTGCGGGAATGGAGAGTGTTCGTGTAAAATAACCAAAGGTTATTTTACACAGAAAACGGGGGCGAGGCCGCCCGCCGAACTCGCAATGTAGTTGTGGGCATGTCCGAGGTTGTGGACATAGCAAAAGTGAGACGAGGAGCCGGAATAGGGGGAAGCAAACCACCACCAAGCATCAGTCTCAGTACCATGCAACTTCTTCTTCCTCACCGCCTTCCCTGCGGTTGAATCAAGATTCGATGCGCTGCCGGCAGGACTGTAATAACTAAACCATGCCGAATTGCCGTCGCTCTCTCCGCTCACATAAGAGCCCCCACTCCATGCATCAACGGTCTTATTTATTTCCCAGTACGACGGCAGATAGACCAGATCCGCTATTGCCGCCGCTCCTGAAATTACACGGCTGGGAGCCCAGAGCGCCGTTTGCGGCACCCCCGCGGCCACAAGTCCCGCAAGGAACTTTCCGCTGTTAGCGTCTCCAGAGACGGTTGTTAGATACTTCCGCATCTCGCTTGCCGCATACCCGCCGGTGGTAGTATTAGTCTCATTCATCCGCCTGTTTACCATTATATCCTTAAACTGGAATACTAAATGCTTGCCGGTGTTGCCATTCTTGGTATACGAGTTTACCCCAACAACCTGCACCCGTGCCTTGGTGTTACTAAACGCGCCGCCGCCGTTCCCATCACTACCTCCGTAAGCCGCTACGGTCAGGCTTGGCAGGTCTACATAGTCGCCCAGCGCAATATCGCCCAGCTTTGCGCTTGCGGTTGTCTCATCGCTGGCAGTCACCG
>JAITHM010000088.1 GCA_031279965.1 Spirochaetaceae bacterium | reverse complement strand
TGTGTGTGTGTGTGTGTGTGTGTGTGTGTGTGTGTGTGTGTGTGTGTGTGTGTGTGTGTGTGTGTGTGTGTGTGTGCGGCAGCTCGCCGGCTAAACTTGAGGGAAATTGTGTGGTGCGCTGCCTGGCAGCGGATGTGTTCATCGTGGGAAGAGAATAGCACTGGGCAGGATTTTTTGTCTAGTAGCGTGTTTCGCCGCTTTGTGTTTTAGACGGGCAGGCCTTGCGGAAAGGGCGGCGCTTTGTTAGTATGCGGCACCATGACGCTTTGGTTTGCCACAGGAAATACGCACAAACAAGAAGAGTTGGCCGCTATCCTTAATGAAAATACTGTCTGCTGTACGCTAAAAATCCCCGCAGATGGCGGATTTACATTCGATCCAAACGAAGATGGGGCGAGTTTTGCCGAAAATTCATTAATAAAGGCGCGTGCGTTGTGGAAAATCGTGGGTGAACCGGTGATTGCCGACGATTCAGGCCTCTGTGTTGATGCACTGGGAGGCCGTCCTGGGATTTTTTCAGCACGCTATGGTGCGAAACAGGGCGAAAAACTCGATGCATCGCGCCGAAATGAGCTGCTTTTAACAGAATTAGGCGCTATATCCCGGCGTTCAGCACGTTTTGTATGTGCAATGACGCTCCTTTTTGATGAAAATCGCTTTGTAATCACTCAAGAAACTCTTGAAGGCGAAATTGTCCACGCGGCACAGGGCGAAGGAGGATTCGGGTATGACCCGCTGCTTTACCTGCCAGAGCTTGGCCGCACCGTTGCCGAGCTGCCGGCTGCCGAAAAAAACAAGCTGAGCCACCGCGCCCGGGCAGCGCGCGCGCTTCTTCCCCACCTGTACCATGGCGCATATTAATATTGGAGCAGAACTTAATCCTGAACAGGCACGTGCGGTTACTTCCATTGAAGGGCCGGTGCTGATAATTGCCGGTGCGGGTTCGGGTAAAACGCGCGTCATCACGTATCGGATTGCCTATATGCTTGAGCGGGGTATACCTCAGCATGCGATACTTGCACTTACCTTTACGAACAAGGCCGCGCGTGAAATGGAAGAACGGATCAAAGAACAGACACGGCGCAAACTGCAAAATCTTACGGTAAGCACCTTTCATAGTTTTGGCGCGGCGATACTGCGCAGCGAAATTGAAACGCTGGGGTACCGCAAGAATTTTTCGATTTATGACGAAACTGACAAAATACAGGCAATTAAAGAAGCTCTGCGCGAATGTAAGTTTTCCGGTGAATCAACAGACATATCAAAAATCGCGCAGATGTTTTCCGCGGTAAAAACCGGCATGGCGGTATGGGGAAACGGGGCGGATGAAATCTACAAACAGGTGTATACTGAATATCAGCATGGTCTTAAAATATATAATGCTGTTGATTTTGATGATTTGCTTGTACTCCCTATACAGCTTTTTGAAGAACATCCTGATATTCATGCAAAATATAAAGACCGTTACCGTTACATCATGATTGATGAGTTTCAGGATACAAGCCTCATTCAATATAAGATGATGAAACTGATTGCCGAAAGAAATGTTTGTGTTGTTGGCGATGATGATCAATCAATTTATTCATGGCGCGGTGCAAATTACGAAAACATTATCAATTTTGAACGGGATTTCCCCGGCTTGCTTGAAGTCAAACTGGAACGAAATTATCGTTCTACAACAACAATACTCGAAGCGGCAAATGGCGTTATCGCGCACAATACCAGCCGTAAAGAAAAAAAGCTCTGGACGCAAAGCGCAAGCGGCAGTGAAATTGAATTGTGGACGCCAGAAACAGACACCGATGAGGCACATTTTATCGCCGAAAAAATCCGTGCTATGATGCACGAAGAACGCCGGACATATAATGATTTTGGTGTTCTTGTCCGGGCAAATCATCTTTTTGAAAAAATTGAAGATGCTTTTATTGAATGGGAGATACCGTATCGTGTTTCGGGAGGCACCAGCTTTTACGCCCGTAAAGAAGTAAAAGATATTCTAAGTTATCTGCGTGTTATTGGTAATACTGATGATGATGTGAACCTGCTGCGCATTATTAATACGCCTAAACGTGGCATTGGTAAAACAACGATAGCAAAAATAACGGAACTTGCAAAAACGAATCACAGTTCATTATGGAACGCGATGACGCAAATGCGCTATGCACATGATACGCTTTTTTTGGAAACGGCGCACGACGAGTTTGATGGGTTTATGACACTTATTGAAAAGCAGCGCGCCGAAATGCTTGGTAAGCGGGGGCTTTCGCAGAAGATACGCGCCCTTATCAATGAAATTGACTATCATAGCTATCTTGTTGCTGAGCATGGAAAAAATGAAAAACTTGCCCACTACAAGTATCTTAATCTTGAAATTCTGCTTGAATCCATTGAAAACTGGGAGAAAAATCCTGACAATCTTGACCCAACACTGTATCCGTATTTAAACCGCGTTAGTCTTATTACCCAGGACAAAGGCGATGATGCACAGAAGGGCAAGGCAAATATTATGACAATTCATGCAGCAAAGGGACTTGAGTTTCCGGTTGTTTTTATTGCCGGTGCAGAAGAGGGCATCATGCCGCATGAACGAAGCCTTGAGGACGGCGGGAGCATTGAAGAAGAACGCCGCCTTTTTTATGTTGCGATTACCCGGGCGCGGGAAAAACTTGTTGTTACAAGCTGCCGCCGGCGCAAAAAGAATCAAACTATTGTTGAACGGACACCCTCGCCTTTTTTGCAGGAAATACCTGTTCATCTTCTCGAAAATCATGATGTAAATACCGCCCCACCCATTGTCAGCACGGAAGATTTTATTTCAATTATGAAATCAAAGTTTGGGGTGTAGCTGAACATACTATGATAGTTTATGATGATGGTTATGGAACAAACACATCGTGGTTATGACCATCTGTTTGTGGCAACGGTAATCCTGCTCACAGGGGCGGGACTGGTAACGCTTTATTCAGCATCACACGCCTTTGCGGACCGCTGGTATGACAACAGACTGTATTTGGTTGTCCGGCAGGCTGTGTACGCAGCTATTGGCTTTGCTCTTTTTGCCGCAATGACGCGAATTGACATTGAATTATTCCGCATGTTCATTACGCCCGTTGTGCTTTTTACGCTGCTGCTCTGCATACTGCCGTTTTTTCCTGTCATTGGCGTTCACGCCGGCGGCGCGGCGCGGTGGATTCGTGTGGGAAACTGGGGCTTCCAACCGTCGGAACTGGTTAAATTTGTTCTGCCTGTTTACCTTGCCCACATACTGGAAAAAAAACAGGATCTTATTGAGTATTTTCGTGACGGACTTATGGCTCCTGTTGTTGTTACGGTGCTTTTTTTTGTTGTTATTTATCTTCAAAATGATTTTTCGACAGCGCTGTTTATTACGATAAATGCCCTTATCATGTTTTTTTTGGCGGGCATAAAATTACGGTATTTTATCAGCGCGGCGGTGATGCTCTTCCCTGTTTCAGCGCTGCTCATCGTTACCAAAGAATACCGTTTGCTTCGAGTGTTAGCATTTATCGATCCAGAATTTCAGCCGCTTGATGCAGGGTTTCAATCAGATGCTTCGGAAAAAGCCGTGCGTTTTGGCGGACTGCTTGGTCAAGGCATTGGTCAGGGCGAATGGAAAATCGCCAGTGTGCCCGCAATACAATCAGATTTTATTTTCGCCGCCTTTGCTGAAGAGGGGGGGTTTATCGGTGTGCTGATTTTTCTTTTCTGTTTTGGACTTTTTGCCTTTCGCGGATACCGTATCGCGTTCTCTTCGCCTTCTCTTTTTGGCCGCCTGTTGTGTGCAGGACTTGTTACAACAACAATTCTGCAAATGCTGATGAATATTTCTGTTGTTGCCCGCGTTGTGCCGGTAACCGGTGTTCCATTGCCGTTCTTTTCGGCTGGCGGCTCGTCGCTCATCACAACGCTTGTTTCCGCAGGCTGCGTGGCAAATTTTTCTGGACGGAGTGCCGTCCGGCCAGTTCAACTATGAAAGTACGGGAAATGTGCCTTCCGTCAGGCTGGTATCCCCACAATGCCCAGGATATTACCTGTATGCTGGAATGTTCTGCGGCAGAAACTGAAAAAGCAGAGGCCGTTATCGCGCCGCACGCGGGCTGGTTCTTCTCAGGTGCGCTGGCCAGTCGTGCACTTGCCGCGCTCAAGCGGGATGTTGATACAGTTATCGTTGCCGGCGGCCATCTTCCAAAACAGACACGGATCCTCTGCGCCGAAGAAGATGCTATTGAAACACCGCTTGGGTTGCTTTTTTTTGATCATGAATTACGTGACGCCCTGCGGCAGGAGCTTACAACCGCGCCAGACAGCTCTGCCGACAACAGTGTTGAAGTACTGCTGCCGGCTGTGCGGTATTTTTTCCCAACAGCGCGCCTTGTGTGGCTGCGACTGCCTCCCTGTGCGTCGGCGAAAGACGCTGGGGCGTTCATTGCGGAAAAGGCTGCAGCGCTTGGGCGGCGGACAGTGTTTATTGCTTCAACAGACCTTACTCACTACGGGCCGGCCTACGGATGGATGCCCCAGGGTAACGGCGCGTCGGCGCTCAGGTGGGTGCGCACAGTAAACGATGCGCGGTTTATTGAAGCGGTGCTTGCCGGAGATACCGCTGCGGTGCTCCTGCGGGCGGAAGCAGAACATTCAGCCTGTTCTGCCGGCGCTGTTCTTGCCGCGCTTGGATTTTGCCGGCAGCTTAAGCCGCGAGTTCTTGCCTATACAACAAGCGCGGATGTGCTTCTTGCCGCCGGTGAAGGAGAGACCTCTTCGTTCGTAGGATACGCTGCCATCACGCTTGCCTAGGGCAAAACACTGAGGGCCGCTGCCGGTAGACGCTCTACTCACTGCCGGCGATCTCTTGTATACTCTACTCTATGCGGGTTGCGCTGGCTCAGATTAATTCGACAATAGGCGCGTTCGAGGTTAATGCGCAAAAAATTCTTGACAGCACACGGCGGGCGCACAGCAAGGGGGCGGATCTTGTTCTTTTTCCAGAACTTGCCGTCTCGGGGTATCCACCGATGGACTTGCTTGACCAGACGGCGTTTCTTAACGGGAACAACCGTACGCTTACAACTCTGTGCGCTGCACTTCCCGCCGGCATTACGGCTGGGGTGGGTTTTGTAAACAGGAATCCGCGCCAGGACGGCAAGCCCCTTGTCAATTCCTACGCGCTTATCCAAAACAGAAAGATTGTTTTTGAACAGACAAAGACCTTGCTTCCTACCTACGATGTGTTTGATGAAGCGCGGAATTTTGAGCCGGCGGCCTCGTGGGAAGTTTTTGAAATTTGTGGTGAACGCCTTGGAATTGCCATTTGTGAGGATGTATGGCGCGAAACAGGAATGCTGCATACCCGCTATGCAGAAGATCCAGTGCGCCGCCTTCTTGATAAAGGCGCGACACTCCTTGCGGTACCTTCAGCATCGCCTTTTTATACCGGCAAGCATCAGGAGCGGCTGCACCTTGCACAGCGCATCGCTGCCCGGGGAAATGTGCCTATTATGTATGTTAATGCTGTTGGCGCAAACGATTCAATTGTTTTTGACGGGCGTTCGTTCTGTCTTGCAAACAGCACAGTGTACAGCGCCGCAGCTTTTGCCGAAGACCTACTCCTCGCCGATTATGACAGGGAAAGGGCTTTCTGTTGCTGCACTTCTGTCGTGGTGCCGCAGACACCGGCTCTGCTTTTGCCCAATGATACGCAGGCACGGCGGGGGGTAGCGGAGGACACCGCAGAGAGCGCAGCGAACGAGGAGGCCGAAGCGAGGGGGGCACCCCCCCCCCTCTATAATAATGATGAGTCTTTTGAACTTGAAGAAGCGCTTGTGATGGGCATACGTGATTATATGGCGAAGTGTGGTTTTACTCAGGTGCATCTGGGGCTTTCTGGAGGGATTGATTCGGCTCTTGCGGCATATTTGGCGGTGCGGGCTGCGGGCGCGGAAAATGTCGCTGCGTTGAGTATGCCATCGCGGTTTTCGTCACAGGGGTCAAAGGATGATGCGGCGGAGCTTGCCCGGAATCTTGGCTGCCGTTATGAGACGCTTCCCATCGAAGGTGTTTTTACCGCATTTCTGGAGACGCTTGCGCCGGTATTCGGCGGCCGCCCTTTTGATCTGGCTGAAGAAAATCTTCAAGCGCGAATTCGAGGCTCGCTTCTTATGGCCTATTCAAACAAATGGAATTCTATGCTCCTTACTACAGGAAATAAATCTGAACTTGCAATGGGGTATTGCACGCTTTATGGCGATGTAAACGGTGCGTTGGCGCCAATTGGTGATATTTTTAAGACTGAAGTCTTTGCCCTCTGCCGTGCGATTAACAGTCGTGCCACTGCCCAGACGGGAAAGCCGGTTATTCCGCCGGCGATTATCGAAAAGCCGCCTTCTGCCGAACTCCGCCCCAATCAAAAAGACGAAGACAGCCTCCCTCCATATAACCTGCTGGATGAGATTCTGCGGCTTTACCTTTTTGAAAATCTTTCCGCACCTGAGATAGCCGCGCGCGGCTATGATCTTGAACTCGCCGTACATATTGTGCGGACAGTTGCCCGCGCCGAATTTAAGCGCCGGCAGTCGCCGCCTGTTCTTAAAGTTTCACCACGCGCCTTTGGCATGGGCCGGCGTATGCCCATAGCTCGCGCCATCTACGAAGTTTAAACTTGCCGCTTGAATTTGGAGCAGACTCAACTTAATGGGCGGTGAAAAGTGACGCGGAAAGTTCGCTGGTAAAACGGGCGAAGCCGGAAGCGGTAAAGGTAAGTGGGGCGCTGCCACGGATAAGAATCGTTTGTGCATTATTATTGACAAGCGTCCAGCGAGCAGCATCACCGTCGATGTTAATGATCAAAGTCAATGATGCGTTCTGTACGCGTGTATCAAACCCGCTGGTACGCAGCGCTTTTTGAAGTTTACGTTCGTCCCGGCGTTCGGCGCCTTCGATCTTCAGTGTTACAGGAAGCGTAATACCGTTCTGGATCAGCGCACCTGGGTTGAGCAAATAGAGCGCTGTAGCAGCTTCCCGCGCTTTGTCACGCCGCCCGGCATTGCGGGCCGCCTTGGCAAGCTCTGCCAGCGCACTGGCTGTCATGTCGCGCTCCCACACAGGATCAAACCCGGCAAGCGCCGTATCCAAAAGCGCGATATTTCCGCTAAGTCTTCCTTCTTCATAGTTATAGGTCGGCAGTGATGCGGGAATCAGGCTGAATTCATATTCGGAGGCACGTTTCAGATAGAAAGCGGCGCGGTAGCGATACTCATTAAACGCCATATAATACTGGCTTAGCGCATCAATATACTGTCCGCCCATCTCATTAATTTTGTATGACCTTGCAGTTAAAAGCGCGTTTTTTTCAAACAGCTTTTTATGAACAATATATTTAAAATAGTACTCAATCTTTTTTAACAGGCCGTCAAACTTTTCCTGCGCGCTGCTATAGCTCTTAAATGTTTCTTTATGATACAGTCCGCTATAGGTCTTATAGAGAATGTCATGTAGATCACGTGCATATTGCGCAGGATCAATGCCAAAGCGGAACATCCATGCATGATTCGTTGCTTTAAAACAATCTTCTGCATAGAGCCGCGCCTCTTCAAGACGGCCTGATATAAGATAATTTTGCGCCAGGCTTACTTTGGGAAGCGGCGATTGCTGATCAAGCTCGAATGCTTTCGTGTATTCTGCAAAAGAACGCTGCCAATCAAGCCGCCGCAGATAAAGTTCTCCCCGCATCATGTGGCCGGTATCACGGTCAGCCATTTGCAGTGCATACTGTGCGAACTCAAATGATTTTTCGTAATTATAAAAACGACTTTCTAGTATTGCGTAATTATACCACGCGGTTGAAGCAAAAAGTTCTGGATAAATTACATCACCACGAAGCGCCGAAGAAATCGCTTCGTTATACCAGCGGCTGCCATCATCATAATCCAGCATATCTGAGTATATCGTTGCAAGTGTCATGGCAAGATGCGGCTGCGCACCATGTGTTTCGATAGCCTGTGCAAGTAGTGTTTCACCTTCGCGCAGCCGGTGCAGTTTATAATAGACCCAGCCCAATTCCGAGATAACTTTGTAATCATCAGGAATAAGTGAAAGATACCATTCATAATATGAAGCGGCTTTTTTATATTCGTTAAGATTACCGCTGGTATTGGCAAGCTTATAGATAATATCAGAATTATCTCCTGATATTGAAAGCGCGGCACGATACTCTTCCTGTGCAAGTTTATATAATTGTTTATGATAATAAAGTTCACCCAGCGCGGCAGGAAAACGCCAATCGTCAGGATACTGTACTTTACCCTGATTGTACAACGAAACTGCGCGTTCCCAATACTGGGCATCTTCGGCATGTTCTGCCGCACGATACAAACTGTTTGCAGTGTTTAAGTTTTCTTCCTGCGGCCATGCAGCATCCTGAGATATAAACAATGTAATACCCATAAGAACAATAAGATGTGTTGTTGAACTCCGCAATGAACGGCGTGTTAACACACGATAGCGGCTGCAAAATTCACGATACAAACTGATGAATGCTTCGGCATCTTCCATGCGATATTCAGGCGCATAACGCGCGCGTTCAAACTCGTTGTACAGTGCGGCAAAGAATCCGCCCTGAGGAAGCACCGCTGCCCATTCGCCTTCAGTCTGTGCCGTATTTTTCGTGTAGCCTTTAAGGCGCAGCCTGAATTTAATATGCCGCCAAATGTATATTGTTTTATGACGCGGCGCGGAAACAGTACGGCTGAAAAGATAGTTTTTATACCGTACAAACAGAATAGCGCCTGCCAAAAGAAGGGCGATGACAGGCAGCGCATACGAACGCGCCTTCTCTACTGCCTGCTTTATAAATTCTCTTACATTATTTTCTTCGGCATCTTCTATATTCGATTTTGCCTTCAGCTTTCCGCGATTTTCGAGTATCTCTTTCATCAAACGTTCAAAGTTATCATCGGGCATATCACCCAGTACCGGCTGCAATTCATCTTCCGCATATTGTTTTGCTGTTGGATCAAATTCGATCCAGCCATATTCAGGAAAATAAATTTCGACCCATGCGTGGGCATTGCTGGAACGAACAGGATAAAGCCCAAGGCGCTCTGCATCAGGGTCAAGATAAAAGCCGATAACAACACGCGATGGTATTTTAAGCGCACGCAGCATTGATGCGTATGCAAGGGCAAAGTACGAACAATAGCCCCGCTTGGTATCAAAAAGAAAATATGAAAGCTGATCTCCATCAGGAGCAATGCCGGGTTTAAGACTGTAGCGGTATTCACCTTCAGCTAAATACTGAAACAGCACAACAGATTTGGAAAACACATCATAATATTCTGCAGTAAGTGATTCAGCAAGATGTTGAATACGCTCTTCGGCAGGTGTAGCGCCATTTCTGCCATTCGCCCATGCGGTATACCATGCCGCCGCATCTTCGCTCATGCCCGCACAGGGATTATCCCGGTAGACGAGCGCTGATTTGTAAAGGTCAAGCGGCGTTGCTGTTGAAACCATGCTTTCGACAGCGTACACTGTTTTGAATGAAGATGTATCATAATTCTCGTAGGGAAGTACGCGTTCAGGCTCATTCATTGCAAGGAACGCCGAACCATCAATATTCTTGATATAATATTCCTGATGGAGCGGTTCTCGTTTTTTATACTCCGGTACCGTCAATGAAATAGAGCCTGAAGGCAGTTCGTTCCGCTGATTTTTTTCATCAATGCTTTCACTGCGGGTAAAGCCCGCGGCGCGTTCGTCTGTTGCATCACTGTTATAGGCAGAAAGCACGAAACGCCGCATAAAAATATGGCTTTCATCATTGACTTCTTTGCGTACAATAAAAATAAGATCATTCTGCATCGCTACTTCCGTATGGAGATTGAGGTAGGGTGTCATATCAAAACTGAAAAGTCCCGGCTTCATAAGGCCGTTGCCTGCCGCAGCACTTTCCCCCCCTCCCGCCCCGTCGCCGGCAAGCGTATCAAAACGGCCGCGCTGTGCCTCAAAAAGTAGAAACACCGCCCCCAACAGCATCACGCAGCCAAGCAGTGCAAAAGAAAGCGCTTTTTCTTTTCTGCTTGCGGCATATTCTGCCGGCAAAGAAAGTAGCAGCGCGGATAACTCCAGAAAAAGTATAAAGGCAAAGACAGAAAGCAGCACGATGGGTAGGCGGTAGATTTCAAGTGACGCACTGCGGGCAAGACTAAAAACGAGCACGATAAGCGCTCCGTCTCCCAGTACAGCGCTGCGGAGCGCTTTTTTTTGTGTGGCAGCAAAGAATGTTGTTAACGCGGCATAATAAAACGGAAGCATGCTTACAAAATGATTGCGGTCGTAGGTAAGCAGAAGCGAGTCAAACAGAATGTTTGCAGTAAGGTTCCCTCCGGTAAGAAGACGGGGCATTGCGATAAAAATCCGCGCTGCAAACGGTGCCAACAGCAGCGACAGAACACTGGTAAGCCTGCTTGTTGTACGAAGCGAGAGCGCGTAGCCTGCAACAAACGCGCACACTACCGCCGCAAAAAAGTTTGGTGCATCGCTTAAATCGCCGGCAATAAGATGGATTTGTATCAGAATGCCAAAAAGTGCGAGTGAGCGGATGCCCAGTGCCAGTGAGCCAGGCCTACCATTGAACTGCGTGAGCATAGATCCCTCCATGGCCATTGTAGAGCAACGCTGTTGCTTCGGCACTCTCGAAATGCCGTTCATCACGATAAACAACAAGAATATGCAGTTTCTGAGCGTGTTCTTTATCGCGCACAAACATATCTAACGCAGTAATTTCGCGTTTCTCTCCGGTATAATAACGCGGCAGCGTGAGTATGGTTACTTCTTTTTCGTCACGGACAGACGGCAGCGCCGCCGCACCCGCCGTAACCGCATAGGGCAGCGCAAGCGCTTCGACAGCAGCTTTTCCGTCACCAGTGCACAATTCAACACCGCATGCGCCTATACAGATTTCAATTCCGGCTTTCGCGTAATGGGTGGCAAGCGCCAGAGCCGCTTCACAGAGAAAATCAACAGCGGCGGCACGGTCTTTTCCAAAAAGCTCCCCGTCGGCTTCTGTGCAGAGCAGCAGTGTCAGCCGGCCATGCGGAGGGGGCTCGCGGTCTTCTTCACGGACAAAAAGATCTCCTGCATGGCCGTAAAGTTTCCAGTTGATGCGGCGCGGGTCATCGCCCGGGAGGTAGGGGCGCTGTTCGATAAAGTCATCAGTACGGGTGATGCCTCGCTCAGAGCGGTGCTCATTACCGCCTGAAACCTGTGTTGCAAGCGGCTTTTCGCCGGATAACGCCGGGGCCGCACAAAGCCGCGCTCCCGACCCGCAATTCACCTTATAACTAAACGTAAAAAAACCAAAAATATCCCGGATAAGAAGCTCGTCCGCAGCTCCATAATACGCACCGCGCAGAGGCACAGAAAATTCCGCCGCACCTTCCGTCCAGAAATTCCGGTCAAAAATACGTTCAAGGCGTCTTCCATCGCGTGTAATCAAGTTAAGCCGGTAACGAACAAGGATTGCAGGCAGTTCAAGGGGAGGGTGCTGCTGTTTAACACTGGAAAGTACCGCGCTGCCGCCCGCAATGGTTTTTTCCGGCACAATGCAGGCGCGCAAAGCACGTCCCCGGCGGCGATGCACAAAAGCAAGTACTGTTCCGGCGCAAAAACTCCAAAAAAGCGGAATGGCAAGCATAAATGCGACAAGATATAAAACAATTTCACCACGAAACAAGGCACTGGTAAAACTTAGGCCTGAAAGAAGCAATGTCCAAACCCCCAAAGCGCACGGGACAGGCACGGGTGCGTGAGGGGCAGCTTGATGCGCCATGGTTCCAGTATCGCATGTTAGGGGGTATTCATCAACACCATCTGGCACCGATAACCCGCTCGTCTCCGGCAAGATCACGCACACGCTGAATACCGGTATATCCTGCCTGTTCAAACAGCCTGCTTATCGTGTCTATCTGGCGAGGATCGGCTTCAAGAAAAATACAGCCGCCAACGTTAAGATGGGTGTGTGCTGTATCAATGATGATTCTGATAAGATCAAGCCCGTCAGGACCGCCATCCAGAGCAGTGCGGGGTTCATACTGAACCTCACGGGATAAATAGGCAATTTCTTCCGATGGAATATACGGTGGATTTGAAACGATAAGATCGAAGCAACCCTGAATTGCCGAGAAAAGATTGCTTTGAAGAAACGTCACGGGCCGGAGGGATTTTTGTCTGGCGGCGAGCTTTTCCAGTGCAGCTGAGTTTTTGGCGGCAATGGCGAGTGCTGCAGCGGAATTATCCGATGCTGTTACAACAAGATGCGGATATTCATCACGAAGCGCAAGGGCAATCGCTCCCGAGCCGGTACCCAAATCAAGAATATGAAGCGGCGTCTCCTGGGCGCGCTCGTGTATCCAGCGGCCTGCCACTTCGACAAGAGTCTCGGTATCAGGTCGGGGGACGAGCACATCGGGGGTAACGGCAAGGCCGATATGACGGAATTCTTTATGGCCGATAATGTAAGCAACACATTCTCCGTGCGCACGCCGTTTCAGATATGATGCCCACCGCAGTTCAACATCCTGTTCTGCACCGGCTTTGGGAAGCTCATCACCAGCGCGGGAAATCAGACTGCTGCGGTGAACAGCAAGAAGATCTGCAAGCAATAGTTCCGCATCCAATGCGGCACTGGGGATTCCTGCCGCACGAAGGCGGTGTATTCCTGCCGTAAGCGCCTGGTTGATCGTCATGGGGTAAGCATATCACAGCGCATGAAAAAAATTAAAGAATATGGACTTTATGCCGAAAATAATAATGTCGGGGGTATAGTTCCCCTCCCAAATCACTATACTCTCGATATGCCTCAAGGGCAGGGCCGGTGCAAACCGGCCTTTTTTTTGACAGGCATCCGGAGGTCTCCAACTCCCGTTGCAAATCTCCGGTAAATTGGATAGTATTTGGAGGAAAGGGCAATTATGACAGATGAAAAGATCATTCTAGCTATTGATGATATGCCGGAAGTTTTGACTACTATCAATGAAATTCTCGGAGCGGAATACGATGTCCGGCTTGTAAAGTCAGCGGCAGCGGCTATGACGATGCTCACAGCAGGACGAGTTGATCTTATTCTTCTGGATATTGATATGCCGGTGCTGTCTGGCTTTGATTTTCATGAATTTGTTCGGCGTAAACCAGATGTAACCGAGGTTCCTGTGCTCTTTATCACCTCAATTACCAATCCTGATGTTGTTCACAAAGCAAAAACATCAGGCGCAAAAGGCTTTATCGCAAAACCGTTCACTGCTGAAGAACTACGGCTCCAGGTAAGCAGAGTATTAGAAGGAGGATAATTATGAAAAAAGAATATCTTCACTACGATACCGTGCGTAACAATGCGATTAATTTGGCATACCGGATCTATCACGAAGGCTTTATTCCTGATGTTATCTATGTTTTACTCCGCGGTGGCGCATATTTGGGGAATCTGATTAGCGAATACTTTAAAATAATCCGCACTGGAGGGCGCCCTGTTTACTATGCCGCTGTTGTTGCCCGTTCGTATACAGGAATTGCTACCCATGAACAAGTGCGCATTGACGGCTGGACGTATGCGCCGGAGCACCTGCGTCAAGGCGATAAAGTGCTGCTTGTTGACGATATTTTTGATTCGGGCCGTACGCTCAATCATCTGGCACACATCATTCTGGAAAAAGGTATTCCGCGTTCAGACCTTAAAATCGCCGTTCATGACTACAAATACTTCAATGACAAATCTGAACAGCTTCCTTTTCAGCCGGATTACTGGTGTCGTAAATTCGATCTTTCCATCAACGACGAACCCATTTGGATTCACTATTTAAGCCATGAGCTTGCCGGCCTTGATCAGGATGCGCTGGAAA
>JAITHM010000011.1 GCA_031279965.1 Spirochaetaceae bacterium | reverse complement strand
TGGGAAGCGTCGGGACACGTTGAAAACTTTACCGACCCGCTGGTCGACTGCAAGAAGTGCAAAGCGCGCTTTCGCGCCGACCAGATGCCGGCCGCCGCGCTTGCCGAAAAAAAATGCCCGGAATGCGGCGGCGAGCTTACCGACACGCGAAAGTTTAACCTGATGTTCAAAACGCACATAGGCCCGGTCGAGAGCAGCGCCGGCGCGATATACCTGCGCCCCGAGACGGCGCAAGGTATCTATGTAAATTACAAAAACGTGATACAGTCAAACCGCATGAAACTGCCTTTTGGCATAGCTCAGATCGGCAAGGCGTTTCGCAACGAAATTGTTACCAAAAACTTTATCTTCCGCACCTGCGAGTTTGAGCAGATGGAGATGCAGTACTTCGTCAAGCCCGGCACCGACGAAAAATGGTTTGAAACATGGCGGGAGCGCCGCTGGAACTATTACGAAAAGCTCGGCGTCAGGATGGACTTCCTTCGCTGGCACCGGCATGGGGCGGACGAGCTTGCCCATTACGCGAAGGACGCTTACGACATCGAATATCTTTTCCCGATGGGCTGGAAGGAGCTTGAGGGCGTCCACAACAGGGCGCAGTATGATTTAACGCGCCACGCCGAGTATTCGGGCAAGGACTTGCAGTACATCGACCAGGAGGACGGCAACAAAAAATATACGCCGTTTATCATCGAGACCTCCGCCGGGCTTACCCGCTCGCTTTTAATGATACTCTGCGACGCGTACGACGAGGAAAAAGTCGCCGATAAAGGCAATGAGGACGACTGGCGCACCGTGCTGCGCTTCCATCCGCGCCTTGCTCCGGTAACTGCCGCCGTGCTGCCGCTTATGAAAAAAGACGGGCTTGCCGAGCTTGCCGCCGAGATACGCGCCGAACTGAAAGAGGAGTTTGTTACCGATTACGACCAGGCGGGGGCCATCGGGCGGCGCTACCGGAGGCAGGACGAGGCGGGGACGCCGTTTTGCGTTACCGTCGATTATGAGTCGAAAGAGAAGCATGATGTGACGCTGCGCTTCCGCGATTCGATGGAACAGGTGCGCGTGCCGCGCGGCGAGCTTGCCGGCCGCATCCGCGATGAAATAAAGCATTATAAACGGCGGTAACGCCGATTTAAGAAAACAACTCAAGCCGCCACTTTATGGTAATAGTTGGCTTTTTCAACAAGGAAGCGGACAAACAATGGGTCATTTTGCCTTATTGTGCATTAATGTTGGCGAAAATAATATCATAAGAACAGATTTGGAAAAATTTTGGTATAAAGAATTTGACAAAATTAAAGATGTATATTAAAATAACTTATGAGTAGTAAATTCTCATTTTTAGAACTAAATTTTTAAAAAATATACCATAACATTTATTGATTTTTTGGAATTTACCACTCTAAAAGATTGTTTTGAGGTATAATAAAATGAAAAAGATGGTTTTCATGGTATTTCTTGGCGCTTTAATTGCTGGTTGTGATGACAATAATTGGAAACCGGATGACATTGCTTTTGCAAATGTAAAAACAATTCAATTGTCAGGATTGACCGGAAAACCTGGTATAGAATTTAACATTGGGTATTGGGAAACAAATAATTATAATACAAAACAAATGTTTAAGAAATATACTTTGGATGGAGCCGATAATTTTTCACCCGGTATTGATATAACATATATTGCATTTGAAAAATATTATAATCCTCCAAAATATAATTATAAAACCACCTTTTTGGCCAATGACGATAATGTTCTTATCGTAGAAATTTCCTATTTTTGAAGAATGTGAATAACAGAATTAAAAATATTTGTATACGAACAAACGGCACATAATAGCTCTATTTACGCTGCGTCCGTAGTAGCGGGCTTGAGCTATGAAAGACCGCAGTCGGACTGCGCCCTTTATGCGTTTTTGGTAGCCATATTTTAAGCGGAAGCGAGGACTTGCAGCGGATAGTCCGTTTTTTGCGGGCACACCCGCAAAATGCGCTCGCCCTGTCCTGCCGACTTGACAGCCGGATAAAAGGGCGGGATATACTCAGGTTCGGGGGCTAATATGGCACATTGTATTTCACCGGGAGCAGAAGAGATTCTGGACAAAGAATTCCCCGTTTTGGATAAGGGGTTTATCCGGTTAGTTGATTATTTGGGCTCTGATGAGCGTATTGTCCAATCGGCGCGAGTATCTTACGGGGCGGGAACGAAAACCGTGCGTGAGGATGCGGGGCTTATTGATTATTTGCTGAGAAACCGGCACACAAGTCCGTTTGAACAGGTTGTACTGACATTCCACATCAAAATGCCCATTTTTATTGCCCGGCAATGGGTGCGCCACAGAACTGCGCGCTTAAACGAGATTTCTGGCCGTTACTCGGTTATGAAGGACGATTTTTATCTGCCACCGCCGGAAGATGTCGCTCCGCAAAGTTCTGATAACAAACAAGCCCGCGCCGCCGTTCCGTTCGAAAGTGTCCAGGCTGAAGAAATACGGGCAACATTAAGCGCCGGGCAAAAAACCGCCTACGACGATTATAAAAAACTTATTGACAAGGGGCTTGCCCGGGAAATTGCCCGTGTGAACCTGCCTCTTGCCCTCTATACCGAAATTTACTGGCAGATAGATCTGAACAACCTCTTTCATTTTCTTGAACTACGGCTTGGTGCGCACGCACAAAAAGAAATACGGCTTTATGCTCAGACGTTGTTTGAGATAACCAAAAAAGTTGCCCCGTACGCCTGTGAATCGTTTGAACGGCATATCCTGGGCGCAGTAACTTTTTCCCGGGAAGAAGCAAGCGAGCTTAAACGCCGGCTCAAAAACGCGCAAGAACCTTCAGAACTTGATAAACGGGCGCTGGAAATTTTCGAAGCGAAACTGGCATGCGTGTAACCTGTCATAAACCGTCTCTTTCAATTACCATCACGCTGATATTTCTTGTCCTTGCTGGGGCCATTACAACAGCTTTTTTTTCGATATACTACAACAGCGTTACTGATATTCTGCGCGAACGCGCTCTTTCTGGAATGAACGCAGGGCTTGGCAACATCCGCGCAATGATACTTGATAACTTCAATACCTGGTCAGAACGCATCAAACTCTCTTCTATTAGTGTGCTGCCTTACATGAACGGCGGCCCCCCAAACGCTCGTAACATTGTTGAAATGCGTGCAATGCTCCAGCGTATTGGCCGGATTCAGCAGGATTTCACCCATATTGTGTGTATCAGCAACAATCGCTGGAATGAACCGGGCGGATTTTACGTGAACACCAATGAAACGGTAATACCCGCCGATGATTACGACAACACAAAGCGTCCCTGGTTCATCAGTGCAAAGCAGGCGCACGGCGGCATTGTGTTTTCTCCGCCTTTTATCAGTGAAACAACCGGAGATCTTATTACCAGCATAGCACTTGATGTGCTTAATGATTCTGGCGTTAGTGCCGGGGTTATGTATGGCACCATAACAATTAAATTTCTTAATGACATTATTTCCCAAGAAAACCGGTACAAACAACAGTCAACGTATGTTCTTAACAGAGAAGGTTTATACATCACGAATAATGATCATGCGAAAATTCTTAACGACAATTTTTTTACGGAAGAACAAATTGAAGCTTACCAAACAATAGTTTTAAGTGTTGATTCATTCGCCCAGGTAATCAATGAAAAAATTGTCTGTGCAAATTATATTCCGCTTGCTGATTGGCATCTTGTTACAACAGTTCCTGTTTCAGTACTGCTTGCCGAAGTCCGCGCATTTTTTATCCGTATGTCGCTTATTGCATTGGCAGTGTTTATCGCGTCCTCTGTTCTGGTGGCGTTTCTTACCCGCACCTTCATTGTAAAACCAATTAAAGAAGCAGAACATATTGCCGAAGCACTTGCCGCGGCAGATTTTTCTGTTGCAATACCGGACAACCGCTCTGATGAGATTGGCAGTATGCAGGCTGCATTTGTAAAAATCCGCGATAATCTAAGCGGCAAAATACAATCGCTGAATAATGACTTGGTAAACGCAAAGGAAAAAGCGGAAGCTGAACGCGACAAAGCTGAACGTGCCAACCGCGCAAAAAGTAATTTTCTTGCGTCAATGAGCCACGAAATCAGAACTCCCATGAACGCCATTATCGGCATGAGCGAACTTATCCACACAGATAATTTTGATGCGACCCAGAAAAATTATTTTGCTGATATACGCAAAATGACTCACGCACTGCTGCAGATTATCAATGATATACTTGACTTTTCAAAAATCGAAGTTGGTAAAATGGAATTTGTTTCTGTTCATTTTAATCTTTTTGATCTTTATGAAAATATATGTTCGCTTGCTGTTTTTACCGCTTCAGGAAAATCTATTGTATTTACTCACACGTTTTCAGAAAAGCTTCCTGCAGTGGTCTATGGTGACGAAATTCGCATCCGGCAAATTATCACCAACGTGGTAACGAACGCGATAAAATACACCCAGAAAGGTTCGGTCAATCTTGATGCAAAGTATCTGTGCAAAGATGATGGCAAGGAATACATGGTTTTTACGGTGCACGATACCGGAATTGGCATTAAAAAAGAGGACATTTCCAAAATATTTATTGCTTTTGAACAGGTTGATATAGAAAAAAACCGCGGCATCATGGGGACAGGGCTGGGGCTTGCCATCACGAACAAATTCATAGAAATGATGGGCGGTGCCATTGCTGTCGAAAGTGAATATGGCTGTGGAAGCACGTTTACGGTAACACTGCCGCTGGTGCGCGGCGATCCTTCTCTGGTAAAAAAAGAGCAAAAAGTAAACTTTATTGTTAAAGAAAATATAAAAATTCTTGTTGTTGATGATGTCTCTATCAATCTGACTGTCGCCTGCGGCTTTCTTTCAATTCACGGCATTGTCGCAGATACCGCTCAGGGAGCGCTTCAAGCCGTCGAAAAAATAAAGTCAACAGCGTATGATCTTATCTTTATGGATCACATGATGCCTGAACTTGACGGCGTTGAGGCAACAAAGATGATACGAAAATTATATACTGCTTCAGACCCTGCAACGGAACGGTTTAGAGATGTTCCCATCGTTGCGCTTACGGCAAACGCCATAGCCGGTATGCGTGATTATTTCTTGCAGGCAGGAATGAATGACTTTATCTCAAAGCCAATTGAATCGACGCGCCTTAGCGAAATTATTCTTAAATTCCTGCCCAAAGAAAAAATCGTATATACTGATGGAAATGAAGAAACGTTTAATAACTCCGGGGAATATCAGGAACTGATCAATAAACTTGCCGCACTGGAAGATCTTGATGTTAAAAAAGGCCTTTCATTTTTGCGTAATAATGAGCGCATCTACATCAATATGCTCTCTCAATTCTGTGATGAAGCATATCTTTACGCGGATGAGCTAACCCGCCTCTGCGCGGAAGAAAATTGGAACGCCTACGCAATTAAAAGTCATGCGATAAAAGGCATTTCTGCAGGATTAAGCTGTGAAAAACTTTGTTCATGGGCGCTCAAGCTGGAAGAGGCGGCAAAAGCCGGCAATGGGGCGTTCTGCACCCATGAAAACGAAGGCTTTTGCGCGTCACTTCGGGATCTGGCCGGTAAAATGCGTGCAATGTCGTTGGGGGCAAAACCATCGGAAGAGCGCCTCGTGCTTGACCGCGCATCACTAACCGCCGCCTTGCATAACCTGATGGCATACTGCGAACAGACCCTTGCCGGCGAGCTCGGCGCATCTGAAAACGCGGAACGCTACGCCGACGAATTGAGCCGCACAGCCTGTGACGGCGAAGAAGCATCCCAGCTTCTGGCTGGATTATACCAACTTATTCACAATTTTGATTACGATAAGGCCCTTGAAAACATACGGCAGCTTCTTGCCCAGCTTGAAAGCGCACCTCCCCAGGCTTTGCCTGCGGTGCATGACGTGGGTTGACAGGATAGGGGGAAGGGAGAGTATTATTTACAAGATGAGGGCGCAATGAAAAAATCTGTTTTACTTTTCATTATCGCGGTTGGACTTTCCGGCATGATATATGCGCAGGAGATTGTCACAGCCGAAAAGTATATGGAACGAGTATCCGGCGTATACAGCGGGTTTCGGGATTACGAAGCGCGTATTGCCATTCGTTCAGGCGACAGCGATATGTATGGCACGGTAAGTCATCGCAGCCCTTACTTTCTCCGCATCGACTTTACCAATCCTGCCGAACAGGTAATCGTGTTTAACGGTGAAATGCTCACCGTCTACCTGCCCGGTTACCGCGCCGTGCTTACCCAGACTGTTCCCGGCGGCGGCAAGGTCAGCGGAGCGGGCCTTGCGACGGGCAACGGCCTTGTGTTACTGCGCCGCAACTTTGCCGCGTCGTTCCTTACCGGCCCAACGCCTGTCCGGTTGGATGATGCTTCAGCAGAAATGGTCGTAAAAATACGGCTTACTCGCCGTTATGGGGCAGAAGGGTTTCGGGAAATTATTTTGAGCGTAGATCCGCAGTCGCTCCTTATCCGGCGAATGCAGGGCATAACGATAACTGGTGGTAGTGTTCAGTTTGATTTTTCTAATATAAAGACTAATATTGGGATTCCTGAACTACGTTTTGCCTACGACACCCCTCCTTCTGCAAATATTTATAATAACTTCCTTTTAAGGGATACTGAATAGTGAAAAACATTGGAGCAAGTTTACAGGCTGGGCGCGAAGAAAAAGGGCTTTCTATCGAAGATGTTGTGCGCGAGACCAATATTGCACGGAAGTATATAATCGCGCTTGAAGCAGAAGATTTTTCTCAATTTCCCGCAGAAGCCTATGTGTTGGGTTTTCTTAAAAATTATGGCGAGTATTTGGGGCTTGATGTAAACGAGCTCCATAATCAATTTAAGGTATTGAAAATTCAAGAACAGCCGGTTCCTGTCAATGAACTTCTCAACAAGCCATCGCCATTACCGCGTATTCTTATTACTGTAGCCATTATTCTTGCCGGCGGCTCTCTTATTGGCGGAGGTGTTTATTTTATTGTGAATATACCTCGTTCATCAACTTCAAATGAAGTTACCCTCCGCAAACCGGCAGAGTACACCTTTAACGACACTCTTCTTGAACAGCGTTTCTTTCCAGGCGATTCAGTAACTATTCCACTGAATGGTATTGACTACAGAGTTGAGCTTATGAACCTTGGTGATGTTGTTACACTTACAACTCCGCAGGGGACGATTATGCTGGGATTGAATCAAAACGCCGCTGTTGACGCAAACGAAGACGGCTATGCTGAATTGCGAATTATTGCCGTTGACTATGCACAGAATAAACCGGAAATGGGCGCACTGCTCAGGTTTGAAATGAACACGCTCAGCGGAAGCGAGACTGTTCAACAAACTGCCGCGGTTGCACCCGCCGACGCGGCCCCCCCGGTAACTCCGCCGCCGCAACCACCAAGTACGCCCGTTCCAGGAACAGGTAATCAGTTGATATTTAGCGGCGTAAATCCCTATCCATTCACATTGCAGGTAAGTTTTCAGGGATATTGCATGTTACGCTGGGAAATACTCCGCGAGGCAGGCAAGCAAAACCGCAATGAACGTTACTTTGTCCGCGGCGATGACATCAACATTCAGGCGCAGAATGGCGTTAGACTTTGGATGTCCAATGCAGGCGCGGTAAAGATTCAAGCGATTGGCGGAGGCCGCACTGTTCAGCTTGATACCGGTGCGGCGGGAGCTGTTGTCGTTGCAGACGTCATTTGGCGGCGCGGTGATGACGGGCGTTATAATCTTGTATTTTCACGTCTTGAAAATTGAAGCTCTGCTACGTTGAGTCACTTGGCTGTGCAAAAAACCAGGTTGATTCGGAACTGTTAATGTCGTGTTTGGATGCACGCGGCCAGCTTTCGATGACGCCAGAAGACGCAGCTGTTATTATTGTCAATTCATGCGGCTTCATAGAGAGTGCCAAGCAAGAGTCTATAACAACCGTGCTTGAACTGCGAGCGCGCTTCCCCTATAAAAAAATAATACTTGCAGGATGTCTTGCCCGCCGCTACGAATCTGAACTGAATTCTATACTCACCGAAGTTGACCTTGTATACGGTTCCCCGGACATGAAAAAACTTGTTTGTCTTGCAACAGCCGATGACAGTCCGTTCCTTGATTACTACGCTGGTGAACGTCCGTTGTTATCATCGCCAGGTTCCGCCTATGTTAAAATTTCCGAAGGCTGCAATAACAACTGTTCGTTTTGTGCAATACCACAAATACGCGGAGGCCTTTCAAGCCGCTCAATTGATGATATTGATGCTGAATGTACCGCGTTGCTTCAACGCGGTATACGCGAGCTTTGTCTTGTAGCTCAAGATACCGCTTCATTCGGATGTGATGTCGCAGGAAAATCACTGCTTGCACCGCTGCTTGAACGACTTGCTCTTCACGACGGCGTATTTTGGATTCGGCTTCTCTACCTGCATCCCGATCACTTCCCCTTTGAAATACTTCCAATTATGCAGCACGACAGCCGTATCATTCCCTATTTTGATATTCCGTTCCAACACGCCGCCCCTAAAATCCTGCGTAACATGAGACGTTCCGGCAATGCGCGCCTCTACCTGGAACTCATTGAACGTATTCGCACGGAACTCCCTGATGCCGTTATCCGTTCCACTTTTCTTGCCGGCTTCCCCGGAGAAAATACTGCCGCCTTTGATGAACTTGCCGCCTTTCAGGAAGCCGCACAGCTTGACTGGATGGGAGTTTTTGCTTATTCACGTGAAGAAAAAACCGGAGCATGGTATATGAAACCCCAAATTGCACGGCGTACCGCAGAACGGCGCAAGCGAATTTTAGAACAAACACAAACTAAAATAAGCGAACAAAAACTTGACCGTTTTACCGGGCGTACGCTTGATGTGCTTGTTGAAGAAGCAGTCGGTATCGGAGGCTTCTCTATAGGCCGAGCATATATTCACGCTCCCGAAGTTGATGGTGTTGTGATGATTGAAACAGAATGTCCACTAGTACCAGGCAGTTTTGTCAAGGTGGTAATTACCGGACACACCGGCTTTGACCTACAGGCCATCATACCCTAATCCCGAATTCCTTAAGCAGAGGATTGATAGACTGGTTGTAGAAAGATTGCATTTGTGTTAAGGTAACTTATTAAGGAGATAAAAATGAGTGTACGAGCTACAAATTCACTTATTGCCGATTTAGTTTCGGTAACGGGGCTGCCAAATAGCCCTAAAATGGTAGTTTTATCTGTTAATGAGGAAGCAAAACAGGTAACAACGGTGTGGTTTTCCACAACGGGCGAAAGCCAAACGGCAACCTTTCCCGCACAGTCACTTGATAGAGTCGAAAATAAACAGGCTGTGCCGGCAAAGAAACCTGCTGCAAGCGGCAAAAGCGCCAAGAAAAAATAATGCAGGTAGGCCTTAGAAAGCGGGTATGATTAATCATATTCCCTTTCTGCGGCCAAGATACCTTAGCCGGGCAATAGCGCAGCTGGTTTAGCGTACAAGTCTGGGGGACTTGGGGTCCCCGGTTCAAATCCGGGTTGCCCGACTAAGGTATTTTTATTATGGTACGTTGCAATGAAAACAGTACGGATTATTTTAAGCGTAGGACTGATGCTGCTCGTTGTGTGCTGTAAAAACAAAACAGAAGCGCTTGCAGAATCAGCGCAAAGCGATCAAAAGACAGCAGCAAAAGAAGATATCATCGAAATAAAAGAAAAGCTCTTTATTACACAGGTCAATGATGTTTACCTTAATCAGGATGAGTATGTAGGTAAAACAATTAAACTTGAAGGGCTTTTTAAACACGAACAGTATGCAGATGATGATTTCTGTTTTGTCCTTCGATATGGTCCGGGGTGTTGCGGTAACGACGGATATGCCGGTTTTGAAGTTGTATGGGATAAGAATGCCGCCCACAACGGGTATCCTGCGGAAGATGATTGGGTAGAGGCAACCGGCGTGTTGTCATATTTCAATGAAGACGATTATCCTCGTTTATATATTGCCCTTAAAGATCTTAGTATTCTTCCCAGGCGTGGTGCAGAATATGTTTCGCAATAATGCGGTCATTTCAGCAGCATCCTTTTGAGCCAATATACAACAAAGATTCTCGTGTGTTGATTTTGGGAACTTTGCCTTCACCAGCTTCACGTCAGCATGATTTTTACTATTCTCATCCGCGCAACCGGTTTTGGCCGGTACTCGCGGCGCTTTTTCAAACTCCGTTACCCTGCACAAAAGAAGAAAAAATCGCACTCATTTTAGAACACAATCTTGCTCTTTGGGATGTACTTGCTTCGTGTATGATAGACGGCGCTGCCGATATATCCATAACGGATACGGTTCCCCATGACTTTTCAACAGTGCTTAGAGAAAGTGCAATTACAAAAATTGTTTGTACCGGGCAAAAAGCATGGACGCTCTATCAGCGTTTATGCAGGCCCCACACAGGCATCGATGCACATGCGCTGCCCTCAACAAGTCCGGCAAATCAACGTATCTCTTTTGACGAGCTTGTTTTGCACTATCGGACAGCGTTAACAGATTTTTCAGGCTTCTCTACAATAACGCATTGATGCGTCTTAACAGCTCGTTAAACCGGATATTGTTTTGATTACCAGGATTCCGTAAAAGACGCTGCATACGCGCTAGTGCATTCAGTGTACGCCCCTGCTGAAATTCCTGAACAGCAAGTAAATACTCCTGTTCCGCAGCCTGGTCTGAAATAACAGTTCCTCTGGCCGCTGTTACCCGCAGACGAGCTCTGTCCAACAGTTCCATTGCCTGCGTATTGTTGGGATTAAGTGCAAGAGCTTCGCTGGCAAGCCGTATTACTTCGGCATTTCGGGTTGTTCCCTGCGAGAAAAGCCGGCGAGCCTGAGTCACCATCGAGGCGGCGCGATTTGAGGTGCTTGTATCAACAGGCCGCTGTAAAAGACCTATATCATACTTTGCTTCAGTGAGCGCCGCCTGCATTCCCGTATAGGATGGATTGATTTGTGCAAGATTTTCAAGCTCAAAGTAAGCTTCGCGTGAACCACGTTTTGTACCGGCAACAGCAGTTACAAAACGCTGCCGAAACGATGCTTCAAAAGAGCCGGGATCAATCTCCTGATCAATGCGTAATTCAAGAATTCCTGCATCCTGATTCACCGGAAACATAAGCTTAACTTCTTGTGTTTTTTCTTTCGCCTGCGCAAACTTTATAACACCTTCTTCCCTTCGGTTTTTCCCGATAAGCGTAACACCATCATTGTACTTTTTTTTTGCCTCACTTAAAAGCTGGCTTATTTCTG
>JAITHM010000123.1 GCA_031279965.1 Spirochaetaceae bacterium | reverse complement strand
AAAGACGTGATAGCCCGCGCCGGTTACAGCCTTGAAACGCAGGTCGTAGTTACCAATGTTGACGACTACAAGGCGGTAACGCAGGCCGCAACAGGCGATATGAACGCAGGCGACCTCGTACTGTACGTCGAGTGACGCGGCTGAGTGAGGGGGGAGGGACGGAAATTCCGCCCCTCCCTGCCAGCTTAAAACTTCAGTAAATATTTATCTTCCCGATGGCCGCACCGGGAAAGTAGAGAAAAGAACTTAACCGGCAGTGTTGGTTGTGTGTGCCGGCCGTTTTTTCTTGGACGGGGCTGGCGGACGTTCTTTTTTTTCAAAAATTGGAATAAAATGTTTGTCAAGATCAATTTTTTGTAAAAAAAAGTTCAGCGTAGCGCGGTAAATGAAAAAAGAAAGCACTGCTGCCGCAATAAAAATGATGATGAGTAGCGGTGTTGCAAGCATAGAAAGTCCTTCATCAGCAAGTAATTTGAACGAAAACAAAAAAAAGATGAACATCAGAACAAAAAAAACAAGAAAAAAAGTTGCGACATTAAAGAGTGTTGCCGCGCACACAAAAAGCAGCGTGTTTGTTTTTTTCGTCATACATTCCCCTCTGATACTATCTCACACTCAAGTCTAGTAAAAATCTTTTTTTCTGGAACCTTTCCCTGGTTTCTCTCTTCATCAGACTTCTTGACGTTAGCTTCCTCCCTTCTAACAAAGCCTTTTACGACAGCCATTGAGTTTAACGGCTTATAGGAAGATTGCTGAGAGTTAGATTGGAAGAATTCAATGATAGTATCGGCATTCTGCCCTTCGATGCCTGCATTTAAACGGAGCCACGCCCTGATATCGTCAGGTTCAGCTGTTTTAGGGTCAAGCTCTTTTTCTAACTGTTCTATTACTTTTTGATGGAAATAGGAGAGGGAGGAGTTCTGCGTTTGCGCCTGCGAGGAAGCTTCACCCTCTGGCTCATCCTCTGAATCCTCATAAAGGCTATCAAAAAAAGCTATTATTTCTGGGTCACTGTGAATCTCAGCTATTACTCTATCGAATATAGCATTTAGCTTTTCCTCTGGAATATCCCATTCAACATCATAGTCAGCTGGAAACTTATCATTACCTATTCTTACTACTTCTACTTCTATAGCCATACTTTTACTCCTTAGTAATAGAAAACTGTTTCTCTACTCTTTTAATTTCCCTTCCTCTTTGCATATAAATATATAACATCTTTACTCTAATCTCACTAAGTGACTCTGATACTATCTCACACTCAAGTCTAGTAAAAATCTTTTTTTCTGGAGCCTTTCCCTGGTTTCTCTCTTCATCAGACTTCTTGACGTTAGCTTCCTCCCTTCTAACAAAGGCTTTTACAACAGCCATTGAGTTTAACAGCTTAAAGGAAGATTGCTGAGAGTTAGATTGGAAGAATTCAATGATAGTATCGGCGTTCTGCCCTTCGATGCCTGCGTTTAAACGGAGCCATGCCCTGATATCATCAGGTTCAGCTGTTTTAGGGTCAAGCTCTTTTTCTAACTGTTCTATTACTTTTTGATGGAAATAGGAAAGGGAGGAGTTCTGCGTTTGCACCTGTGAGGAAGCTAAAGGCTTCTCAAACTCTTCCATCTCACTAGGGGCAGGGCGCTTAAAAAACCCCATTTCCTCCATATCCTTAATAGCTCTATCGACTATCCTTTCTGACTCTTCCTCAGAAATATCCCAGTCCACATCCTGATAAGCAGGGTATTTATCATTGCCTACCCATACCACCTCTGTAAAAAGGTCCTCTTTAAAATCCAATTATTTTCTCCTGTCTAAATATACAAATTTTTCTACTTTTTTAATCTCTCTTCCTCTTTCAATAGAAATCTCTGTCAACTTTAGCTTTACATAGAGTTCTGCCTGTTCCACCTGTTCACACTCAAGTCTAGTAAAGCAGCGTGTTTGTTTTTTTCGTCATACATTCCCCTTTGATTTTTTTGCCGGAATTAACATCGTGATAAATAAAAAGATAACACAAACAACAACAGTAGCGTCGGCTATGTTAAAAGCCGGCCAGCGCGCAAGACCAAAAATCCCCCAGAATTTTATGCTGATAAAATCAACAACGCCGCGGATGCCGCCGTGCGGATAGATTCTGTCGATAATGTTTCCAAGCCCGCCGCCAAATATCCCTGCAAGCGCCCATCGCTGTGTGCGTGTCCATTCATTAGACTTAACGTAGTAACCAATAAGAAGCAGCAGAACAAGCAGTGGCAGGAAGCTAAACAGTGCCGGTTTAATTGAATCGGGCACATTTGTTCCTAAACTAAAGGCAATAGCCCGGTTGCGGATATGAATAATTTTAAGAACATCATTATCAAAAACATCGTTAATCAAAATACCGCTTGAATCTTCAGTAATAGGCCAATTTTTCACGATGACATATTTTGTAGTCTGATCCAGAATAATCACACCCATAGTCAGCACAAGGGGAAGAAGACGTTCTACCAGTGCTTTTTTTGAAACTACCATGCGTTGATTATATGCCTAAATGTATTTTTTGTCAGGTGGTCTGTTTTGGTGTACGCCATTCAAAATGGGTAGTTCATTAAAGGATATTATTTTGGTATCATGCCGGAGTAAGGAGTATCCGGTGTTGGGGAGCAGCTCTTGGGCGGCGGATTCTATGGTGTGCAGTGCGAAGAATTAACATCAACATAAGCATTTTACTTGTTGCCGCAATCATGTTGATTATTATCTCAGGCGGCGTGTTTATCTATTTGTCGGCGACATTTCAGCTGGATTTTCTCAAATCAAAAGGCGGCGAAGAGCGCGTCATTCACACACTTTTTATTATTGAAAATCAAAAAAAACCGCTTGCAGCCTATACACTGCTTTATTATCCTGAAACTCACCGGGCGGCAATTTTTAACATACCGGGAGATGTTGGCCGCATCATTAAACAAATAAACCGCGTTGACCGTATTGATATTGTCTACAACGGCCGTAAAATAGGCGATTTTGAAGCTGAAGTTGAAAGCCTTTTGGGTATCGAAATTCAAAATACCATCATTTTTGATCTTGCTTCGCTTGCGCGGACTATTGATGTCCTTGATGGTGTGCGAATTTTTATTCCTTCGGCTGTGGAAATATTCAAAGGGGCAGATTCGGTGCTATTCCCTTCCGGCTGGACAACACTTGACGGCGATAAGGCGTGCAGTTACCTGGTGTATGATGATGAAGATGCCGATTCGATGCGCCAGCGGCATCAGCGTTTTTTTATCGGTTTGCTTAAACGTTTAAGCGAACAAAATGAATTTATCAAACAAAAACAAATCGACAAGCTGCTTGGTTCGTTGATGCGTTCCAGCATGAATCACCGGACGCGCATCAACCTGTTTAATCAATGGACAAATATTGATACCGACCGCATCACTGTGCAGCAGATAAGTGGTAATTACCGCGATGTTTCCGGCGAAACTCTGCTTATCCCCCACTACGACGGCGGTTTGATTAAAGATATTGTGCGCCAGACGCTTACGGCGCTTACCCGTCAGGGAGAGCGGGCGGGCATTGACCGCATCATCACCGTTGAAGTACTCAATGGAACAAACATTTCCGGCCTTGCCGGGCGTACGGCGGAGCTTATCCGGGGATTTGGCTACGATGTCGTCAATGTATCAAACGCCGACCGGAGCAATTACGAAAAAACACAAATCATCGACCATTTTAATCATCCTCTTGAAGCGGAAAATTTTGCCGAAATTATGCACTGTGATATTGTTATTCAGGATAATTCGGAAGATGAATTTGAAGAAGATTTGCACGATCCTAATTATAAAGCAGATTTTACACTGATACTTGGCAGGGACTATAATGGACGATTTAACTGACAAAGCCCGCAAACTGGGCAGCTTGCTTGCTGAACACAACGGCAAAGATGTTGTTGTTATTGATCTCCGTGCGCTGGCTTCGTGGACGGATTTTTTTATCATCGTTACGGTAACCAGCGGAACGCACCGCTCCGGCCTTGAACGGCTTATCAAAGAATGGACGGTAGAAGCGGGCGTTGAAACACGGCGCGGCGGGGCCAAACGAACCAAAGACGAAAACTGGAGTCTTGCCGATTTAGGTTCAATTGTTGTTCATCTTATGAATAGCCAGGCGCGCGAATTTTATGAGCTTGAAAACCTCTGGAGCGAAGGACTCATCACGCGGATTGGCAATATCGAATAAAAGCGTATAATACGTTTTATGACAAAAGCCAACTTAAAAAAACTGATTGATGTTGCCTCTGGACGGATTCAAGCTGATCTTGTGCTTAAAGGCGGAACTATTGCCGATGTCTACTCAGGCAACTTTGTTACTGGGGACCTTGCCCTGTGCGATGACCGTATTGCTGGAATAGGCAGCTATAAAGGGGCTCATGAAATTGATGTCCGGGGGCTTTTTGTGCTGCCGGGCTTTATCGACAGCCACATGCACATTGAATCAACTCACCTCTGCCCTGAAGAACTGGGGCGTTTGCTTGTGCCGATGGGAACAACGATGATTGTCAGCGACCCGCACGAAATCGTCAATATTGCCGGACTTACCGGACTTGAATATATGTTTAAGGCGGCGGAAAAAACCGCGCTGGGCATTGCGTATATGCTTCCGTCTTGTGTTCCCACAACACCATTCGAACAATCCGGCGCAGTGCTGGAGGCCGCCGCAATGACCGAGCCGCTTAACTGTGACCGCGTGCTGGGACTTGGCGAACTGATGAATTTCCCTGCTGTCGTTCAGGCAGAAAGTCACGTACTGGACAAAATTCTTGCGGCGTATCATGCCGGTAAATTGATTGACGGCCATTGCCCCGGCCTGAACGGCCTTGCGCTCAACGCCTATACCGCAGCGCGCGTCCACGACGATCATGAATGTGAAACACCGGAAGAAGTTTACGACCGCCTGGCACGGGGAATGTATGTTATGCTCCGGCAAGGTTCCGCCTGCCGGAATTTGCGGGCGCTTTTACCCTGCGTTACTAAAGAAAATGAACGGCGTTTTGTTTTTTGTTCCGATGACAGACAGCCGCAGACAATAATTGACGAAGGCCATGTTGACGGCTATCTCCGCATGGCTGTTGATGCAGGCCTTTCCCCAATGACGGCAATTCGCATGGCAACGCTCAACGCCGCCGAATGTTTCCGGCTGCATGACCAGGGCGGCATTGCCCCAGGACTCCGCGCCGATCTTGCACTGGTTGATAATCTGCACGATTTCCGGGTGCAAAAAGTGTTTATTGGGGGGGCGCTCGTTGCCGAAGATGGCGTTTACCATGCTTCAACAGCTCGTCACGATGACAGCACGGTGCGGGGAAGCTTTCATGTTAAAGATTTTTCCCAGGAAAAACTCCGGCTGCCTCTTTCCAGTGATACGGTCTATGTTATTGATATGAAAGCGGATACGGTCTTGACAGGAAAAGGAACGGCGCGCGTTAAACGATCGTCCGCCGGCGAATTTATTTTTGATGCCAAGATTCCTGTTGTTAAAATTGCCGTTATTGAACGGCACTGTGGGACAGGAAACGTGGCGCTGGGCCTTATCCGCGGGTATGGACTCAATGCTGGAGCCATCGCCATTTCGATAGCGCATGATTCGCATAACATTATTACCGTTGGTGCGTCTGATGCGGATATGGAAGCTGCTGTTCAGTGTCTTTTGGCGCAGGGCGGCGGCGTTGTGCTGGTAAAAGATCGCGCTGAGCTTGTTTCAATGCCGCTGCCGTTGGCCGGCATTCTCAGTGACCGTGACGCGCTGTGGGTCAAGGAACGGCTGGACAGCATTAAACGCTGCGCCTGCACGGAACTTGGCGTAAATCCCGCGATTGATCCGGTGATGACGCTCTGCTTTATGTCGCTTGCGGTAATTCCAGAGCTTAAAATTACCGACCACGGACTTTTTGACGTTGGGGCATATCAGTTTATTCCGTTGGAAGTGCCATCCGGCCCGGCTCTCTAAAAATCAGGTGCTGCAAGGAAGGCATCAATCTGTGCACGAAGTTCAGTGTAGCCGTCAACAGCAGGGATCGCGGGATTTGCCGTGCGTATTGCCTGTGGAGCGCGAAAAAGACATCCTGAACGGGCGCTCTGTATCATCGCAAGATCGTTGAACGAATCTCCCGCGGCAAATACGCTGATATTACACGAGGCAAAGGCATCGACGGCGTGCTTTTTGCCGTTATCTTGGCGGAGCTTCCAGCCGGTAATCTGCCCGTCATCAGCAATTTTGAGCGTATTGCAAAATAGTGTTGGGTAGGAAAGTTTCTTCATAAGCGGCGCGGCAAATTGTTCAAACGTGTCCGACAAAATGATAAGTTGAGTGCGTTCCCGAATCGCGGCGCAAAACTCAATTGCCCCGTCAAGCGGCTCCATAGTACTTATGACGCGCTGAATATCGTGCAGTTTATACTGCCGTTGATTGAGAATTTCAAGGCGAAACGCCATTAACGCATTATAATCAGGTTCATCACGGGTCGTGCGGCGAAGTTCCGGTATTCCTGTTGCCTCGGCAAAGGCAATCCAGATTTCCGGCACGAGCACTCCTTCAAGATCAAGGCAAACAAGCTTCATGCTGTAAGCATAGTTCGTATTCTAGGCGTTGTCTACCCAATGCTCTCGGAAAATCTGCTCCCCGTATATTTAATTGTTTACCAATACGCTTAATTTATCCATTATTTCTTGTGTCTTTTCGCGGGATTCTTTCATTATAAATTCTATTTTTCTTATTCTCCAAT
>JAITHM010000118.1 GCA_031279965.1 Spirochaetaceae bacterium | reverse complement strand
ATGATCTGCAATTACGAGCGGGCTTGCCACTTGATCCGTCTGTGTAAGTAAATTGCCGGTTGTAGCTTGTAAAACCTGCCGTACTGCCAAGAGGGACTGTATCAAGATATTCTCTGTTGGCTTCGTGTACAAAAATTGACGGCTCCATAAACATTGTCTGTCCCCACATTCTTCTTTGCGCACAGCTTACAAGAAAAAGCGTATCCATCGCTCGCGTGGCTCCTACATAAAACAGCCTGCGCTCTTCTTCAAGATCGCTGTCTTTTTTGTCACTTCGGGGGAAAATTCCCTGTTCAAGTCCTGTCATAATTACATGTTTGTATTCTAGTCCTTTTGTATTATGGAGCGTGATCAACGTAACACGGTCATCTCCTTTTTCTTCCTGAAGCGACCTGTCAAGTTCAATATGCTCAAGAAATGCCGTTACTCCCTCGATGCTCGCTGGATATAACACAGATGTATTTACAAGTTCTTGCAAGTTTGAAAGGCGCTGTTCTCCAGAGATTTCGTCACGTGTTTTGTGCCACTGTGCCAAACCTGATTTTTCGATGAGCGTTGCGATACAAATAGAAAGGCCTTCACCAAAACGCACCGCAGTATTTTCTGGAAGTACCGGCTGCTGTGTTTCCAACACGGATCTGCCTTCTTCCAGCACAGTTAAAAAATCCGCGGCACCCTGCCGGGCTTTAACGGATAATTCAGGCGCAATTCTGCGCAGTGTCATTTCTATATTCCATCCTTCTTCGTTCCAGCGTTCATCAAGAATTTTATCAATTGTCACCGCGCCAATTCCTCGTGCAGGTTTGTTTATTATACGCCGAAAATTTACTTCATCGCGTGGATTAAGCATGAATGCAAGCAGTGCCAGTGCATCTTTAATTTCTTCACGCTCGTAAAATTTAAGCGAACCGACAATACGATACGGTATTTTACGCAGTAAAAATTCTTTTTCAAAACCAAGTGATTGCGCATTTGTCCGGTAGAGTACCGCCCAATCAGCATAATGTGCGGTTTTAACAGTATTTTTTATCAATGTTGCACAAAGTGCCGCTTCGCTTTCCTGGTTGTCAACAAAAAAAAGCTGCGGTTTAACGCCGTTCCCCCGTGCTGCAATGAGCTTTTTCCCGTGACGCCCCCTATTGTGTTCGACAACGCTGCCGGCAAGTTCAAGAATTTCCCGTGTTGAACGATAGTTATGCTCCAGTTTTATAATATCAGCATCGTTAAACAATGCAGGAAAATCGAGGATGTTTCGCACTTCAGCACCGCGGAAACGATAAATCGATTGATCATCATCTCCTACAACACAAAGATAATTATCTTTGGTATAAAGCTCTCGCAGCAATTCAAATTGAGCCACATTGGCATCCTGATATTCATCAACCATAATTGTGCTAAAACGCTGCCGGATACGTTCCGCAAGTTCTGGCTGTGACCGGAGAGTCTCGACCGTCTTTTTTATAAGATCGCCAAAATCAACATTGCCTGTTTGACGCAGCCGTTCTTCATAGCGCCGGTATATTTCACAAAATTCAGCGGAACCGTTAATCTCTGAAAGATCGTCATTATAATTAAGATTGCGGTCTTTAGCCCGTGCAATCTGATGAGCGAAAAGCCGCACATCTTCTTTTCTTTTGTTGATTACTGTGTTCAACAATGAAACAGAATCGTCATCATCATAAATGGTAAAATTGGCATCAAGTCCTGCGGCACCGGCATTCCGGCGCAGGAACCACGCGCCAAATGAGTGAAAGGTACGCATCATTGATTCAGCGGCGCGCGGTTCAATTTGAGCTGCGCGAGAAGACATTTCGCGGGCTGCTTTGTTGGTAAAAGTCACTGCAAGGATTGACCAGGGGCGCACATTTTTTTCACAGATCATATAGGCAATTTTCGAGGTAATAACTCGCGTTTTCCCCGAACCTGCGCCGGCAAGAATCAAAAGCGGTTTCCCTGTATGATAAACAGCCTCACGTTGATTGCTGTTAAGTGAATCAAGATAGTCTGGTACCGCGGCGCTGGTCATCACATTATCCTGGCGGCCATCCAAGCTTGCGGCCTCCCAGCACATGCACATGGAGATGATCGACTGTTTGAGCGCCATCTGATTTGCAGTTTATAACGAACCGTGCCCCCCGGTCTTCACAACCAAGCTGAGAGGCAAGGCGTTGAGCCGTATTCAACAATTTGCCAAGTAAAGCCTCGTCTTTTTCGTCAGTCTCCATCAAATTCGAAATGTGTTTTTTAGGAACGACAAGAAAATGCACCGGTGACTGGGGATTGATATCTTTGAACGCAAAAACGTCACCATCCTCCCAAATTACCGCTGAGGGAATTTCACCCGCAATAATCTTGCAAAAGATACAATCGTTCATACGCAAGTTTATCCCGAAGCGCCCCGCCCCTGTCAAGCCTTTGATTTAGGCAACGAGTCAGCCTGCCATGTGCTGCCTCTGTGCGAGTGCGGGCTGAGGCAGCCGGCGTTCACCGAAAAATTGTCACACAAACTATAGGCGGCCTTATCGAAAAACTGCTTAAAGGCACAGCTCAGCGTTTGTACTCCAGGGGCGGAGCGCAGCTATCTTGTCACAAACAAAAAAAATGCCGATAGTATGATGTATGCAAAAAAGAATTTGGTTGGGTCTGGTCTTTCTGGCGGCGGTGTTTCAGGGTGCTTTTGCTCAAGATACTAATTTTTCATCAGATAAAGAACTTAGCTACGCCATCGGTGTACTCCTGGCAAAAAGTATTCAAGATTCTGGTATTACCGTTGAGTATAAATCTTTTTCGGAAGGATTGAAAAATGCTCTTGACGGCAAGGCAAAAATAACAGAAGAGACTGCGTTTGAGCTTGTTCAAACCGCCATGGAATCTGTTATGAGCAAGCAAAAAGAAGAGAATCTAAAAAAAAGCTCGCAGTTCCTTACAGAAAATGGTAAAAAGAAGGGGATTTTGACAACCCGCAGCGGCCTCCAATATGAAGTTATTGATAAAGGCGCCGGCGCGCACCCCAAAAAGGACAGCATTGTTGTTGTTCATTATGTTGGCTCATTGATTGACGGCACTGTTTTTGACAGTTCGCGTGAACGGGAAGAGCCCGCAACGATCCCGCTGGAACAGGTAATCCCCGGCTGGGCAGAAGGGATGCAGCTTATGCGTGTGGGCGGCAGGGCAAAATTTTTTATCCCTCCTCAATTAGCCTATGGCGAAGCAACCAGTGTTGAAGAAATCCCCCCCAACTCTGTGCTTGTTTTTGATGTTGAGTTATTGGAAATTGAAGGTGAATAATCAGCATGAATAAAAAAATTGTCGTACTTGCCGTGCTGCTGTGCTCTGCCGGAGCTGCAAAAAGCTATTCTTTAGGTCTGGGACTACAGTATGGCGGACTTTTTTACTATGGCAGTTATACGTCAAATGTTTCGTTTTTGGTAAGTACATCCAAAGATATTCACTTTGCGTTTAATTATCTTTACACGAATTATGGCGGCGGCATCGGTCTTACCGGTGATTATTGGGTCTTCGATCCTGTATTGACGAGAGTTGGACAGGGAGCTTTAAAACTGTTTGCCGGCGTAGGCTTTTTTTTCGATACCAATTTTGATTTTAACAACCTTCATTTAGGCGGCAGAATTCCGGTAGGCTTAGATCTGAAATTCCCCAAATTTGATATTTTTCTCCAAATGGCTCCGACATGGGGATTGCAATTCCTGCCTTCGCCAGGTTTGATTGGCGGAAGCGGATTTTCAGGCACCGGTTCCATTGGCGCACGTGTTTGGTTTTAATCTATGCCATTGCCGGAATTTCGCAATGTTCAATCGTTGTTTTTTTTAATTCCTGTAGTTTTGCTTGCGCTGCTGAGTCTTGATTCATGTGCTACACTTCAATCTGGTGCAAAAAAAGGCGGCTGGTACGAAGATGCGGAAAGAAACAGCACCTACCGTATGTATTTCCTGGAAGAAACTATTCCGTTGATACCTGAACTAAGAGCGCGAAGCCCTAAATTAGACTTTTCTGTAAATCTGCTTGACATACAGAGTGGAGCTGTGCAGACCCTGCTTAACAAAACGCTTTACGATGGAATGACATGCCGCCGTTATGCGGAAGAACGGTTCGCTGCAATTAAAAAAAAATATAATGACGTATACCCTTCCGGCGGCGCTCTTGAAAGTGCTCCTCTCCAATGGGAGTATCATGAAACAGGAACCGGAACACTTTACCATAAAGGTATTCTTGTTATTGAACGTTTTCGTTCTATGTATGACGGTGGAGCGCACGGTATGCAGGAAAAAGAATTTTTTGTGCTTGACACGCACGCATTGAACCGGCTGCGCTTTTCCGAGCTTTTTATGCCTGCGGCAATGAATGAGCTTAAAAAAATCATGGAAACTACGCTTAAAAAAACCTTTGCTGAAAGGCTTGGTATGTCTGCAAAGCCGGAAACATCATTACAGATGCTTGGTTTTTTTGAAAATTCTATTGAGATACCTGCTGAAAATTTTTTTGTCACTCCTGCGGGCCTGGGATTTGCATGGAATCCCTACCAAGTTGCTCCGTATAGCTATGGTATTATCGAAGTAGAGCTCCCCTATCAAAATATCCATCATTTATTGTCAGAAAAGGGGCGTGCAGTCTGGAACCGGATCCATAAAAAATAGCATGAATGGAACGAGAATACTCAGCGGTATTCCTCAGGAAGAAATCGAAAAACTGCTGTCGCCGCTTCCCTCATTTCGCGCCCGCCAAATTTTTGACTGGCTGCGAAAGGGGGTGTTTTCGTTCAGTGAGATGACAAACCTGCCGCAAACGTTGCGTGAAGACCTTTCTGCACATTTTCTTTTACGCACAACAGAGGTATCTACGCTGCTGGACGATGATAATAATGCCGTCAAAGCTCAAATCAAATTGCAGGATGGCAGTTTGATTGAGTCGGTGCTTTTAACCGATGGCACCGGACGAAAAACCGCTTGTCTTTCGACACAGGCTGGCTGCCCAATGGGCTGTGTGTTTTGCAAAACCGGCAGTCTTGGATTTTTTCGCAATCTTAATTCTGCGGAAATCGTTGAGCAATTCTACCATTTTGCACGTTACGGTACAATCTCAAATATTGTGTTCATGGGGATGGGTGAACCGCTTTTGAACTTAACCGAATTACACCGTGCGCTCTCTGTGTTGTGCAGCGGCTTTTCAAAGCGGCGCGTTACTGTTTCAACCTGCGGCATTATTCCCGGCATCCGGCAGCTTGCGGAAACGTGTCCGGCGGTACGCCTGGCGGTATCAGTGCCTACAGCAGATCAACAGCTTCGTAATGCGATTATGCCCGGCTGTGCGGCCTATCCGCTTTCTGATCTTAAAGACGCCCTGTTTGAGTATCAGCGGGCGACAAGACATCGAATTACACTTGAAACAGTAGTCCTTGGCGGTGTAAACACTGGTAGACAGCAGGCGGCGGCGCTCGCGTCTTTTGCGCGGGGATTAGATGTTTTGGTCAATTTAATTCCGTGGAATTCCATACCGGGACTTCTGTTTCAAGATGTTCCGCTGCGTTCACCGCATCCAGACGAAGTTAAAACACTCCGGCACACGCTTGAAGAACACGGCATTAAAACTGAAATTCGCAAAGAAAAAGGCCGGAAAATTTCCGGCGCTTGCGGGCAGCTTGGGCTGTTACCGCGCACAACAGCTTGAAAAAGAATGCCGCCTTGTCCAGTTTTGCGGCCAGCGAAAACCTCTAGGTAGTGAGAACAGACAGGGCGGTTGACAAAAAAAGAACCGGTCATGTAGACTAGGCATGCGATTGTAAAATCGCATTGGGCCAGTAGCTCAGTTGGTTAGAGCACTGCTCTGATAAGGCAGGGGTCATAAGTTCAACTCTTATCTGGCCCATTGTGCCGTAAGTCTTTGTTTTACAAAGGCTTACGGCAGGGACTACGAATGGAAATAAATCAAGAATTTATTGATGGCCTCAAAATCAACGAAGTAAGCATTATGAAGCGTATTGCAGAAGTGCTTACAGTGAACATGGGGCAGGTTTCAGTGGTAATTGGACTTCTTAATGAGGGAAGTACCGTTCCCTTTATCGCACGTTACCGCAAGGAAGCAACCGGCAGCTTGGACGAAGTTCAAATACGCACTATTGAACATTCCTGGGGAAGCTTGAACAACCTGGAAGAACGGCGCATTGAAATTATCCGGGGGATTTTTGAACAGGGAAAGCTTACCGAACCACTCTACGAAAACATTACCAAAGCTTCCACGCTCGCCGAGCTTGAAGACATATACTCACCTTACAAGCGAAAAAAGAAAACGCGGGGCATGCTTGCTATTGAACGCGGCCTTGAACCGCTCGCTGATGCCATGTGCGAGCTTGGCGGCGAAACTTTACGCGGGAAAGCCCGCGAGTTTGTTGTTGAAAATACAGAAAATCCCGAGCTTTCTGTTGCCGGTGTTGAGGATGCGCTTCAGGGAGCAATGGACATTGTCGCCGAGCGTGTAGCACAAGACGCTGATAATCGCGCCCAGATCAAAAAGTTTTACGAAAGCGATGGGAAAATCATTGTAAAGGGCGTGGGGAATGAAGCTGATAAAAAGACTTCTGTCTATCAAATGTATTGGGATTACACGGAACGCCTTGCCGAAATTAAGGCGCACAGGATACTTGCAATAAACCGCGGTGAACGCGAGGGTAAGCTTGATGTTACGATTGATGTTGATGAAGCAGAAGCCGTGCTTCAGCTTAAAACCAGGTACGAAATTCATAACAGCTATCATCAGGAAGCGCTGGCGGATGGTGTAACGCGGCTTTTGTCCCCGGCGGTTATCCGCGAGATACGAGGGGATAAATCCGACGGCGCAGATACTCACGGCATCAGTGTATTCAGTCAAAATTTACGCAACTTGCTTATGCAGCAGCCGATAAAAGGAACGCGGGTTCTCGGCGTTGACCCTGGCCTGCGTACCGGTACCAAGTGTGTGTGCCTTGATGATACAGGAAAATATCTGCACAACTTTGTTGTCTATCATCATAAGCTTGAAGAAGCGAAAAGCGCGCTGCTGCAAGCAATAAAGACTTATAACATTCAGCTTGCAGCCATTGGAAACGGAACAGGCAGTAAAGAGGCGCAAGAGATAATTGCCGCAGTAATTGCTGATAATCAACTTGATGTACTGTGGACTGTTGTTGATGAAGACGGCGCATCAGTTTATTCCGCGTCTGATGTTGCCCGCGAAGAGTTCCCTGAACTTGATCTTACCGTACGGGGAGCAATTTCGATTGGGCGGCGGCTGCAAGACCCGCTTGCCGAGCTTGTAAAGGTGCCGCCGCAGTCTATCGGCGTGGGGCTTTATCAGCACGATGTAAACCAGCGCCGCCTTATCGAATCGCTTGATGAAGTTGTTTCGTCGGTTGTTAACAATGTAGGAGTAAATCTTAATACGGCAAGCGCATCATTACTGCGCTATGTGTCTGGCATTAATAGTTCGCTTGCAAAGAAGATCGTCAAGTACCGTGATGAAAAAGGCAAAATTATTGCCCGTTCCGAACTTACCGGCGTGCCTGGTATGGGGCCGAAAACGTATGAACAATGCGCCGGATTTCTTAAAATACCGGAAAGCTCCGAGCAGCTTGATAACACCTGGGTGCATCCCGAAAATTACGAGATTGCACGGGGGATTAAGGAGAGTATTACCGATACAGGTCATCTTTCCACCGCCCGGCGCGATGAGCTTAAAGACCGCTATTCGGTAGGCGAAATGACGATCAATGACATTGTGGACGAGCTGCTTAAACCTGGCCGTGACCCGCGCGAAGGCTACCCCAAACCGGTTATGCAGAAAGGCGTTTTGACGTTTGAAGATTTAAAAGAAGGGATGACGGTTACCGGTAAGGTAAAAAATGTTGTGGATTTTGGGGCTTTTGTTGATCTGGGCATCAAAGAGACGGCGTTAATTCATATTTCTGAATTAAGTGACAGTTTTGTAAAAGATCCGCTTGACCATATTAAAGTAGGGGATGTGTTTGATTTTAAAATTATTTCGCTGGATACCGACCGCAGACGAATAAGCCTTTCGCGGAAAATGTCTGCCTCCAAACATGCTGCCGGCGGGCGCGTTTCGCAGGCTGAAGGGGAGAAAGGCCGGCGTGTTGTTGTTGTAAAAAAGGCGGAAGGTGCTAAAACAGAGCAACGGTCGTTCCGCGCTGATGACGACGGCACGATGTATAACCCCTTTGCCACTGCGCTAAAAAAACTAAAACGGTAACCTCTTGCACGGCTGTTTTGCGCCGTGCGGCTAATATTAAACAGCAGAATTGAAAAAAGCGGAGGAAGCGCACATCGTGCGCTTCCTCCGCCTTTATTTACTGACCGTTAGCCTAACAACTATTTGAGCGTAGGCCACTTTCCCGAAGGAAGACCGGAGAAGTCCCAGACGGAATCGCTCCAGTTGGCGTTTATCCAGGTTGTTGCCGTTTTTAGTTCCTCATCGGTTTTGCCCAAGCCGCTTTGAGCAGTTAAAGCGCCATCGCTGGTATCCCCAGTGCCGGGGGTGGCGCCTGTCAACATTCCCTTTCTAGCGATGCCGTTGGTAATTATCAGCGAAGTGGGCGGGTCAGCAGTAGACACGGCAACGAAGCGGTTGTTTTGCGTCTGGCCGTAAGGGGTGTTGTCATCAACATAGTCCAACAAAACCTGCTGTCCAACGACAGCGCAGTTATTCAGAGTGACATTGGTAGTTCCTGCTGTCTTCCACACAAACCCAATAAGTCCGCCTGCGCCAAGCTCTCCAGCCGCAACAAGTTCTCCTGTGTTGGAAACCGCGATATTACCGGCGGCATAGCAGTTCCTCATAGTAAGATTGAGAGTGGAACCTCCATTATTAGTCAAAGCATCCCCGATAAAGCCGCCGCAAAACAGCGACGCTGTAGTAATGTTACCCGCTACGCTTAAATTACCGGTGGCATAACTGTTAGTTATGTTTACGGTAAGTGTCTGACTGGCCTTATTTGCCACAATACGCCCGATAAAGCCTCCAAATCCGGCAAGCCTGCCCTCCGCATTATATGTATACGAAGCCATTGAAGCGTTAAGTTCGGAACCGCAATTTTCAATGTTGATAATTCCTGCATCGCCTAATTCCCCGATAAGTCCCCCTACAAGGATAAAACCGGCCGCCTCGCTGGTAAAATCAAGCGTCCCTTTCGTCTTAATGCCGCGCAAGGTAACAGAGGCGCTGTTGCTGCTACCAAGGTAGATTCTTCCTACAACACCGCCAAAATAGGTGCTTCCCTTACGGGCTTTCGCGGCCTCCGTTATGGAAGCATCGATAATAATATCCTGCACCAGGGCACCATTTCCCAGTGTGCTAAAAAGCGAAGTTTTATCAGATATAGAGGGATCCCCATAGGTAGTGTTTTTTGACAGAACAAGCTTAATCGTGTAGCCGTTGCCGTAGAACTTCCCGCTGTAATTTTCGGGGCCGTCCCATTCCACGCCGGCTTCGTCAAGGTCAATATCACTTGAAAGCGCGAAGTCTTTGGTTTTGTTTGCGGGCAGTTCCAAGGTTTTAAGCTCATTCGGGTTAGAAATCCGAATACCAGCGTTGGTTACATTCAACTGGCCAAGAGCCTTCGTTGAACTCGTGTCTACCGTCACAGGAAGCACTTCGCTCACAT